>NZ_CDWRCL010000033.1:19064-25604 GCF_977927575.1 Frankia sp. CcCS3 | reverse complement strand
GGGGCATGCCACATCAGGTCACAGCAGGCCACGCCGAGCCAACATTACGCACAGTTACCAAACTGGCTGGGGTCTCACGCCCACCCCGGTTAACTTCGAAGACCCCCGATATGCCAGGCCTGAAGAAACACGCGATAACCGACCTCCTGTAGCTGCCAGGCGATCCATTCGGCCCAGTCCAGGTCGCGCTGGCAGTAGCTGATGAAGAAGTCGCCCTGGTCCACTCGATTCCCACCTGTGAAATCCTCCGCACTGCTCTCTCCAGCTGAAGGATAATCGTACCGCCGTTCCGGGATGAATGCCACCGTTCTGCCCCGCCGCAGCGGGGCAGAACGGGCAGGTGGTGCGCCGCGGGGTGGTGCGGTGGGGTCAACCGACGGGGCGGGGCTTGCCGTCGGCCGGGGCGGCCACGCCCCCAGGGTCTCGGCAAGTTTGCTTGGTAGCGGCTCGTAGTCCGCTCCTGGGGTGGTGGGAGTGTGTGGTCGGTTTGTTCGTGGGATGCGGCCCTGAACGCAATGTCATGTAGCCTAAGTTGATCATGTGGTGCAGGGTTGAGCGTGTGGAGCGGGTGTGCCAAGAAAACGACTCTGTCGCACATCTGGTGGTCGTTGACATGACCTGCTATACCACGTGCCCGGACCGGGTCAGCTCCCCCCTGCCAGCATGCGGGTCGATTTCACCGTCCATCGCAGCGGCGACTCCGGGTCCCCCGCTGGTCGGGCTCGACCAGCGCGAGCAGCGCGTCCACCAGGCGCGGGTCCTTCTCCCGCAGCGGTCTGCGGCCCGCGCCCGCCGTGCGGACCCGCCCGGACGGAGGCTGGCCACTGTCCAACGCCGCCGCCCCGCGCGAGACGGTGTCCTCCGAGACCCCCGCTGCCCGGGTCACCAGACGAATCCCGCCATGCCCCAACGCCCTGGCATCCGCCCCCAGCACCAGTCGCCGCCGACGCTCGTCCAGATGCGGCAGCAACACCGCGAACTTCTCCGCTAGGACCTCGTCGGTCCCCTCCCTCACAGAGCATGGTCAAAAGCCGAAGTTATTTTCCGGCGGCTCCCTGGTCCGGGGCGGTGATGCACGGTAATTCGGGATGGGCCTGGCCGATGTCGGCGATCCGCAGGTCCACCCAGGCGAGCAGACCAGGAACGGCTACGCCGTGCGGAGGCCGGTCCGCGTAGGGGGCGAGGTTCGCCGCGCCGCACCGCAGCACGGCCACGCCGCCCTTGACGTTGCCGCGGGCCAGATGGGTGACGCCGACGGCGAGCTGTGCCAGCCCGCGCCACAGCCCGCGCTCGCCGGGGTCGGTCTCCGGACTCTTCCAGACGGCCTCGAGTACCTCGTGTGCCTGGAAGAGAAGTCCCGCGTCGAGGAGTCGCTGGGCCTCGGCGAGTGCCGCGGCCGGCGGTAGCGGGGCCGAGGAGGCGAGCGGCGGCACGCCGGTCTCGCCGTGGGGAAGGGGGCGGCCCAGCGCGTCCCGGGGCCGTTCCCCGGGCCGGGACACCCCGGACCCTGGTTCAGTCGCGGGGTGTGCCCGGGGGACGGGGCGTGTTCCGGGCAGCGGCCGTGTTCCGGACGGTGCGCGTCGCCCGGAGCGGTCCGAAGTGGTCATGCGGTCCACTCTGACCGTCCCTAGCGGGTGGCGCCTCCCGTAGCCGCGCGGACCGGAGTCGTCGCCAGGCAAGACCTGGGGCGCGGTGTCAGCGTCCGCTGGTGTCAGCGGCTGATTGCGGCGCGCAGCGCGTCGGCGCGGTCCGTGCGCTCCCAGGTGAAGTCGGGCAGCGTCCGACCGAAGTGGCCGTAGGAGGCAGTCTGCCCGTAGATCGGCCGTAGCAGGTCGAGGTCCCGGATGATGGCGGCCGGGCGCAAGTCGAAGACCTCCGAGACGGCCCGCGCGATCTCCGGCACCGGTACGGTCTCGGTGCCGAAGGTCTCGACGAACAGGCCTACCGGCTCGGCCTTGCCGATGGCGTAGGCAACCTGCAGCTCCGCCCGCCGGGCGAGGCCGGCCGCGACGACGTTCTTGGCGACCCAGCGCAGCGCGTAGGCGGCCGAACGGTCGACCTTGGACGGGTCCTTGCCGGAGAAAGCACCGCCGCCATGACGGGCGTAACCGCCGTAGGTGTCAATGATGATCTTGCGGCCGGTCAGGCCCGCGTCGCCGATCGGGCCGCCGATCTCGAACCGGCCGGTCGGGTTCACGAGCAGCCGGTAGCCGTCTACCTCCAAGCCCAGGTTCTCCTCGGCCAGCCGCTTGAGCTCGGGGGCGATGACCTGGTCGCGGATGTCCGGAACCAGACGGGTGGCCAGGTCGACGTCGGCGGCGTGATGCGCGGACACGACCACCGTGTCCAACCGGACCGGGCGGTCCCCGTCGTATTCGATGGTCACCTGGGTCTTGCCGTCCGGCCGCAGGTAGGGCAGCAGGCCGGCGTGACGCACCTTCGACAGCCGCTGGGCGAGGCGGTGGGCCAGTGTGATCGGCAGCGGGAGCAGGTCGGGGGTCTCGTCGGTGGCGTAGCCGAACATGATCCCCTGGTCGCCGGCGCCCTGCTGGGCCAGCGTGTCCTCGCCGCCCTCGACCCGTGCCTCATAGGCCTTGTCGACGCCCTGGGCGATGTCCGGGGACTGGGCACCGATCGAGACCAGCACGCCGACGGTCGCGCCGTCGAAGCCGGTGGCGGCGTCGTAACCGATGTCGGTGAGGGTGCGCCGCACGACGGCGGTCACGTCGACGTGCGCGGAGCTGGTGACCTCGCCGGCCACGTGCACGTGCCCGGTGGTCAGCAGTGTCTCCACCGCGACCCGGGAGGTGGGGTCGCCGGCCAGGAACGCGTCGAGCAGGGCGTCACTGATCTGGTCGGCGAGTTTGTCCGGATGGCCTTCGGTGACCGACTCGGAGGTGAAAAGGCGACGGGACATGGAAGGATTCCTCATTTCATGGAACAAGATATGGAACAAGGTGATGTTGCGGGAGGAGGTGCCGGTCGCACGGGGACATACGTGCGCGGGTGGATCCGCGCCGGTACATCCCTGCCGGCACTGGCTGGCCGGCACGGTCATTTCACCAGGATCGGTGCTCGGGGTCCGGGTGCCGCGTCGGGCTCGTCGACGCCGTTGGATGTCGACGCCGTCGGATGTCGAACCGGCATGCGGGCATGCCCTCCGGGTCGGCGGGCGCCGAGGTGAGGAGAGGGGGGTGCTGGTCGCGCCGGCTCAATGGCCGGCCAGGCCGAGGGAGCGGACCGGAGCGGTGGATCTCGGGAACGCGCTGAGGGTGCGCCGGGACGAGCGCGTCCGCCGCGCGGCTCAGCGCGCGGTACAGATGGCGGAACTCACCAGGGAGAAGTCGACGTGGCCACGCGTAACGAGAACGGCCGGACCGAACACCGGATGATCTCACCACGGCGGTCAACCTGCCGTCAACGCCGCAGGCCGATCGTGTGCCATTGCCTGGGCGCGCGGACGAGCCGGTGATCACCACGATCGCCTACGAGCACGTGGATCGTGTCCGTTCCTACGAGTTGCTCGCCCGTGAGCGGACCTGACCGGCTCGTCCTTCGACCCTTTGCGTCATCCGGGACCGGTGATTACGGTGGAGTGTGACGGATGACACTGAGCGCGGTTATCCGGGAGCGAGTGAATCCGGGAGCGAGTGGGAGACAAGGAGACGTCGTGTCGGACGACCGGTGCGGGATCACGGCGACGCCGTGGCCTCAGCCGGGTGGCCGCGCGGTCGAACTCACTCATCGCCGTCATATCGACACCTGCCGCGTCAACACGGCGGCCTGTCCCCGTTGACCTCCGGATGACCTCCGGAACATCCGGACCTTCCGCACCCCGGCCTCGACCTTCGATCTGACATCCGCCTCCGCGCGTTTGTCGGTCGATGCTCGATCCGGCCGGAACGAGGCGCTGGAGGTCGTCGTCAACGGCAGGAACGGCGCTGGCCATGACCGATCCCCTGGCATCATCGGAACAATCCCTGACTCCGGAGCAGCCTTCGGCGCACGGGCGATCCACCGCGACGGAACGGTCCGAGTCCGGCCGCTCCGAGTCCGAGCGGTCGACGGTGCCCGGACGATCCGAGGCGGCCGAGGCCTTCGTCCTGCGGGGGGTGCACGTCCTCGACAAGACCGGGCGCTTCGGTGAGCCGACCGACGTCGCCGTCGGCGGCGGGATCATCCATGCGGTCGGCACGCGACTCGGCCTCGACCGGGACGCCGTCGACGTTGACGCCCACGACCTGTGGCTGATGCCAGGGGTCGTCGACTGTCACGCTCACGTCACGCAGTCCACCTATGATCCGTTCGAGCTGGCGACGGCGTCGCTGTCCACGCGGGTCCTGCAGACCGCCGCCGCGTTGCGGGCGTCGTTGGCGGCCGGTGTCACACACCTGCGGGATGCCGGCGGCGCCGACGCCGGCATCCGGGACGCGGTCAGCGCGGGCACCGTGCCCGGACCGCGGCTCGCCGTGTCCGTCGTCGGGCTGAGCCGGTCCGGGCGGCACGGTGACGGGGCGATCATCGGTCCCGGGCTGGAGTCGGCCGAAGATGTTCTCATGCCGGACTATCCCGGCCGGCCCCCGCATACCGTTACCGAGGCGGGCAGCCTGCCGGCGTCGGTGCGGGGCGTTCTGCGTGCGGGTGCGGACTGGATCATGATCTACGCGAGCGGTGGGGTGATGTCCGCCCGGCCGGGGCAGCCCGAGCCGCAGTTCAGCCCGGTGGAGCTTGCGGCCGCCGTCGCGGAGGCCCGGCGGTACGGACGCCCGGTGATGATGCATGCCTTGGGCGAGCGGTCGATCGAGGCCGCGGTCGCCGCCGGAGCGCGGTCCATCGAGCACGGCATCGGGCTCACCGAGCCCGTGGCGGCCGCCGTGGCGGCCGCCGGGGTGACGCTCGTCCCCACCCTGTCGCCCTACCAGGACCTGGCGGCGCTGGCGGCCACCGGAGTGCTGCCGGGCTGGGCGGTGGACCGGGCCGAGGCCACCGAGGCCGCGCTGGCCGGCACGATCGCGGTCGCCCGTGCGGCGGGGGTGCCGATCGCGCTCGGCAGCGACGCCCGGCACCGCACCCGGCACGGCACGAACCTGGCCGAGATCAGCCGGCTGCGCCGCGCCGGGCTCACCCCGCCCGAGGCGCTGCTCGCCGCGACCGCGACCGGAGCCCGGCTCTTCGGACTGGGGGAGGGAGCCGGCCGTATCGCCGTCGGCTCCGCCTTCGACGCGATCCTGCTCGACGCGGACCCCGGGGACCTGTCGGTCTTCGAGCGGCCGGGCGCCGTGAGCGGGGTGTTCCTTGGCGGTCGTGCGGTGCTGCCCCACCCGCGGCTGCCCGGGAACCTGGTCCGCCCCACCATGGTGATGGAAGAGGTGCCGAGAATCGCTCCCGAGCGGCCCGCGGCGTCGCCGTCCAGCTGACTCTCCCGTTTTCTAGAATGTTCACGAAATATCAAAAGAAATACCCTTAGTATGGCTTCGCGGGCTTTCGTCGGATCCGCTCTGGGACGGCGATTGACCGAGATGCGGATCGGCCCCCGAAAGCTATTGTCGTAGGGGCCCCGCTGCCGGCTGCCGTCAGGTGGCCCGGGCCATTTGCTGGTACGGGGTGCCGCGTCTCCAATGCCTGGAGGGTTCTCATGCAGCACGCTGAAATGATCAATAAGAACATGCGGAAGGCCATCGAGGAGTGTATGTCCTGCTCGGCCCTGTGCGAGGAGACGATCTCCTACTGCATGGACATGCCGGGCGCCATGATGGAGTCGGCGAACATGCGGCTGATGATGGACTGCGCAGCCGTCACCAGGACCTGCGCCGACATGATGTGCCGGATGTCGCCGATGCACGGGGAAATGTGCGCGATGTGCGCGCGGATCTGCGTGATGTGCGCTGAGATGTGCGAGAGGATGCCGCAGGATCAGCAGCTCGCCAAGCTCGCCGGCGCATGCCGATCCTGCGCGGAGAGCTGCAACACGATGGTGGGCGCCGCCGCCTGAGCGGCGTCCGGCCCGACGGCGCCGGGGCGTAGCCGGCGATCACCCGACTCCGCCCCGACGTCCGGGGCCGTGCAGCTGTGCGGCGCCACGTGCCACGTGCCACGTGGCCTCGGTCACGACTGGTGGCTACGGTTACGTATCCTCGGGCGGACATGGGGTGAAACACCTGAGTAACAATATTGACCATGTTGACAGGTAGCCGTCGGATAGGCAGAATATGGTCATGTCCTCCTGGGTGGATCGGATGACCCCCCTGGTCATCCGTGGCCACATCGATTTCCTGCGAGTGGCCTCGTCCGGTTGTCCGGCCCGGCCACTTCACGTGCTTTACTAGCCTCCTCGGCTTTCCCTCGCTCGGTGTTCTCTCTGGCGTTCTCCTTATTCATGGCCGCTCGATATGTCTGTCTCCAGATCGTCATTGCCTGCGTGGACGCCAGCTGCCTCGGTATCGATGTCCGGTCAGTACCGGGTACATCTCTGGACGGTTTCCGATCGGAGCATGCTGTGTCGTCCCTGGTTTCGTCAGCATACGTTTATCCGCGCCCCCA
>NZ_CDWRCL010000033.1:0-18632 GCF_977927575.1 Frankia sp. CcCS3 | reverse complement strand
CCCATGGATATGTGGGGGGGTCGGGAACCCGTTACTGGCCCAGCGGTGATCCAACCCACTCGAGAAGAGCCAGTGTCGTCCTTCTCCCCGGTCGGGGAGAATCCGCCGAACATTTCGAGGGCCTGGCTTTCCGGCTCGCGCTCGACGGATATCAGGTGACGTTTCTCGACCACGGGAGAGACACCGTCCTCGCCCTTGGTGAGGCGCGTGCCCCCGAGGGTCCGTTCATCCTGCTGGGTTCGGACAGCGGGGCCCTGCGGGCGTTGGTCGGCGCCGGTTCGCCAGCCGTCCGGCCGGATGCCCTCGTGTTGCTCGACCTGCCGCTGGTGTACCGAAAGATCGCGGGCGAGGGTCCGGGACAGCCGATCCCACGGTCGCTGCCCGACCTGCCGGTCCTACTGCTCCACGCCGAGCGAGACGAGGTCAGCCCGCTTGCGCTGGTGCGCATGATGACGCGGACCGCGCGCCGGGCCCGGCTGGCGTCGCTACCCGGGGGGCGTGGCGTGCTCGCCGGCCCCGGTCGGCGTGCGGTCGGCGCGCACATCCTGCTGTTCCTCGAGAACCTCCGTGCCCCGCGGCTGGCCCCACGGCAACGGCAGCGGGACCGGCCGCTCGACTGATCTCGCCCGGTGCCGGGCGCGCCCGCGTGCCGCTCTGATCGGGGTGTGCCTCCGCGGGAGTCCCAATCGCTCAGCAGGCGTTTCCTTGGCGGGTGCCGGCGCGAATCACGCGGGTCCATCGTCCGTCCCGTACCGCGTCGTCTGTTTTCCAACGGCGCCGGCTTCGAGTCTGCGGCTCGAAGCCGGCGCCGTTCGCGTTTGCGTACCCGCCCACACGCCACCCGACCCCCGGTCCAAGTTTCCCGCCCGCCGGGGGTTGCCGGGGTGCGCGGGGGCGCAGGGATTGCCGGGCGGCCGGGCGGTCCCGGTGACTACCGGTCCCCGTGACTACCGGTCCCCGTGGCCACCGGTCCCCGTCGCGACAGACCGGTCATATCGCCAAGATCCGGTCGTGACGGGTGATCTGTGTCGCTACCGGTAGCTGCTATTGATGTCCGAGAGTTGCGGTACCGCAGCGTTATGCACGTATCGTGACCAACATGCGCCCAGATTCGGCGCAACTCGTACTTGTCACTACGGTCTGTAGTTCGCTACGGTTGCGAGGTATCAACAGCTCCGGGCCGACGCCGAGTTCTGCCCACGGTCCGGAGCTCCCTCCGAGAGACCTTGGGCAGAAGCGGGGGAACCACGTTCCTTCGGGTGGCTCGTTGCGGGCCGCCCTTGGGGTTAAGCCGTTACGCGCACGCCGCGGAAACGGCCGGGCTTCCCGGCCCGAACCCGACAGCTAACCTCGCAGGCGTACGGGAAGGACTCGACGTTGCCTGTGTTTCAGGAACGCTCGGCTCCGGTCTTTTGGACCGTGACGCCGTTCGGCGCGACCCGCGGTGCGTCCCCGCCATATTGGGCGCCGTTCTCGCCCTGACGTCTTCGCGAGAACGTGCCATCCGGTCGGTGCCCGTACCGGCCGATCGCGCTGACGCGCGATACCACCAGCTCGGCTGAAAGCCACCTGACCTCGTCATCCGTGGTCGGCTGACCCCTGCCGTCCACCGGGCCCGCCAGGCCCGGAACGGAATGACCGCGGCCGCCTGCCGGGCTGCTCAGCCCATCGACCCCGGAATCCTCAGGGTGCGTCGATCGGTCGTCCCCGGACGGACCCTCGGCGCACCGGGGGACCGGCACTGGGTGCTGCTCTTCTCCAGCGCGGTCGTCTCCGCTCGCCCTCCTTTGAGCGGCATCCCTCCCCTCGATCACCAGTCTGTGCTCGACGACACCGAAATGAGATGTCAAAGAAATGGCCAAGGGAAAGCATCGGAAAAATTCCACCCGGACCCGGGGCGCCGTTGTCGCCGCCGTCGGTGTGATCGGCGCCGGCGCCGGCATGCTCGCCACCGCGAGCCCGGCCAGGGCCGCCACCACGGTCCCCGATGTGACGATCGCCAGCGCGGCCGCGAACGCGGGACTGCCCGGCTGCCGCGGCGTCCCGCTGGCCACCTGGGTCGCGGTGGCTCTTGCGGAGTCCGGCGGCAACCCCTACGCCCACGCCACCTCCGGCGAGGACTCGCGCGGCCTGTGGCAGATCAACATGCGGGCCCACGCCGGCTGGGTGGGTAACCGCAACCTCTACGACCCAACCGTCAACGTCTGGGCGGCGAAGAAGGTCTGTGAAGGCCAGGGCATCACCGCCTGGAGCGCCTACACCAAGGGCATGCACTACCGCTACCTGGCCCGGGGACAGGCAGCGGCGGCGGCCGTCTCGCGCGGCGCGCGGTTCACGAACGTCTCCTACTCCTCGCTGGCTGCCCCGGCGCGTGCGGCCGTGGTGGCGCCTGCGGCCCGCTACCCGTCGCTGGCCATCGGCCTCGGGTTCCGCCTCGACGTCCACCAGATCCAGAAGAGGCTAGCCAGCCTTGGCTACCCGATCAGCGTGGATGGGAAGTTCGGGTACCAGACCAACCACATGGTCAAGGACTTCCAGCTGAAGCACGGTCTGGTGGTCGACGGGATCGTCGGGCCGCAGACGCGGGCGAAGCTCGGGATCTGACCCTGATCGAGGCCCGCCGACCGGGCGCCGGCGCTCTCGGGCGGTGTTCCCGACCCGCCCGAGATCGCTGCTCGATATCCGCATGCACCGGATGACTACCCGGGGTGAGCTGGGGGTATTCAGCCACCGGGCCAGCACCGGGCCGGGAGACGGCACCGGCCCGGGCGGGACCAGCCGGCCCGCACGGGAAAACCGAAACGGGGGCCCGATCGATGAGAGCCACGATGCTCGACGACTACCTATCTGAGGCGAGTCCGAACGCATCTTCCGCGACCGGGGCCGGCCTCCTGTTCGCGGTCCTGGGACCGCTGGAGGTGCGGCGATCCTCGGGTGAGCAGGTCCGCATCGACCAGCGCAAGAAGCGCATCCTGCTGCTGACCCTGCTGCTGCACGCCGGCCAGTGGGTGAGTGTGGACGGGATGCGGCTCGCGCTCTGGCAGGATGCCCCGCCGCGCTCCGCTGGGGGCAACATCAAGACTTATCTCTCGGAGCTGCGGCACACCCTCCGGCCGCCCCTGGGCACGCCCGGAGCCGGGGGGAACGGCCCCGGGCGCATCGAGAGCCGGCCGGGGGAGTACCGCCTGGTCGTTGCGCCCGGTGAGATCGACGCTAAGCGGTTCGAATCGGCCGCTGAGCAGGGCCGCGCCGCCGTGCGTGCCGGCTCACCGGAACGCGCCGCCGGGTTTTTCGAAGGTGCCCTCGCGCTGTGGCGGGGGGACGCGTTCGACGAGCTCCCGGCGGAGATCGCAGGCGCGGAGGTCCTCCGGCTGGAGGAGGCTCGCTGGGCGGTGTGCGAGGACCTGATCGACGCCCGCCTGGCCCTCAGCGAGTACGATCGGGTGCTGCCGACCCTGCGGGCGCTCACGGTCGAACATCCGACCCGGGAACGTCCCTGGGCCCAACTGATCCTCGCGTTGGAACACACCGGCCGGCGGGCCGAGGCACTGGCCGAGTACCAGACGGTCTACCGGCGGCTGGTGACCGAACTCGGGATCGAGCCCGGTGTCGAACTGCGGCGTGCCCATCAGCATGTACTGAATCCGGACTCGTGGATCACCTGATACCACGGCCGTTCCGGCCGAGTCGTGCGGCGGCCGAGTTATGGGGACCTGAGCACGGTCCAGGGACCGCAGACCGTGCTCAGGTCCCCCAAATTCACCACCGGAGGTCAGCTGAACCGCCAGTGAACCCGGCGGGGGAATTTCAACCAGACGGGCCGGACCAGCTGGCCGGCGCCCGCGCCACGGGCGCGGCGCCGTCGTGTATCGCCACCGGCGCGCGTCGCAAGGGTGCGCGTCGCAAGGGTGCGCGTCACAGCGCGGGCGCGCGGAAACCGCTGAGGAGAAGACGATGAAGGCTACCTACCTCCCCCCGCGACTGGAGGATGCCGGCAGCTTCGCCGCAGTGACGAACGGCCGCTGGGGCTGGGGGCGTGACTATTTCTGGCGGCGTTTTGCGTGACGGCGGCCGGGGTGGCGGTGGTCCCGATTCCGTCCTGCTGGTTTCTGGTGCTGGCCGACCGTGATCCCGTCGTGCGTCCGCCGGGGGTCCGTCACATGCTGCGGTACGCCTCCGGGCGGCCGTGGATCGTCGGCAACTGGCCGGACGACGCCATGGTCAGTGCCGTCGCCGGGCGCTCGCGACTGGCCCTGATCGGGTGTGCCGCGACCAACGCGCGACAGCTCCTGCGGCTGCTTCTCACGGCCCGTGACGTGCATGCTCTCGACCTCGCGCGCGCGGTGGCCGGCGACTACCACGTGATCGCCGACATCGACGGCCACCGTCGTATCCAGGGCAGCCCGACGGGAACCCGGCGGGTTTTCACCGCCCGGCTGGGCAGCCAGCTGGTCGCCGCCGACCGCGCCGACGTGCTCGCCCGGCTCACGGGCGCCCCGCTGAACCGGGCGGCGCTGGCTCTGTCGCTGCTCGACCCGTCACCGCCCCATCCGCTCGACGACCTGGTGCTCTGGGAGTCGATCGACGCGCTGCCCCCGGATCACTACCTTCTCGTCGGCCCTGACGAGAAGGCCACTGTCCTGCGGTGGTGGCGTCGACCGGCACCGGTGCGGTCCCGTGCGGAGGGGGCGCCGACCCTGCGGGCGGCTCTCGCCGAGGCCGTGGCGGCGCGGGTCGCCGGCGGCGGGACGGTGAGCTGTGATCTGTCGGGTGGGCTGGACTCCACCTCGGTGTGCTGCCTGGCCGCGCGCGGCCCCGCCGACGTGGTCGCGCTCACCGGGATCGCCCGCGATCCCGGTGACGACGACGCCCAGTGGGCCGCGCGGGCCGCGGCCACGCTCCCCGGCGTCACGCGCGAGGTCCTGCCCGCCGCCGGGCTTCCCCTCGTCTACGACGGTATTGCCGACGCCGACGAACCGCTCGACCGGCCGTTCGTCGGCATCGTCGACCGGGCGAAGCTGCGCGCGGGTCTTGACCGGGTCGCGCTGTACGGGCCGCGGGTGCACCTCACCGGGTTCGGTGGCGACGAGGTCGCCTATGGCTGTCCCGCCTACCTCCCCCGGTTGTTGCGCCGCCGGCCCTGGCGGGCGCTGCACGACCTGCGCGGACACCGAGCGCAGGAGGGCTGGCCGCGGATGGCGTGTCTGCGGATGATGTGGCCGCGCGGCTACCGGGACTGCCTCGCCGACATGGCCGATGCGCTCGACCAGGCCCACCGTCCGGCCGGTTCCTCCGGTTCCTCCGGTTTCGGCCGATCCCACCCGGGCGTCCTGGCCCCGCTCGACTGGGCCTTTCCGCCTGTGGTCCCGGGTTGGCTCACGCCGGCGGCCCTCGACCTGCTGGCCGGAGCGTTCGCGGAGGCCGCCCGGCGCGCCTGGCCGCTGGCCGAGACCCGGGACGGCCACGCCGATCTCTTCGCCATCCGCGCCGGCGCGGCGGTGTTCCGGCTGTTCGACCAGCTCGCCGATCCGGTCGGCCCGCCGCTCGCCGCTCCCTTCCTCGACGATCGGGTGGTCCGGGCGGCGCTGGCGGTGCGGCCCGAGGAGCGCACCGGTCCGTGGGAGTACAAACCGTTGTTGAAGGAGGCCATGCGCCGGGTGGTGCCGCAGGAATGCCTGCGCCGCGAGACCAAGGCGGATGCCGCCGCCGAGGCGGATCAGGGCCTGCGCGCCAGCCAGGACGTCCTGGTGAAGCTGTGCGATGACAGCCCGTTGGCCGATCTCGGCCTGATCGAGCCGGACGCGCTGCGCCAGGCGTGCCGATCTTCGTCCGTACCTGGTCATCGCCACCAGGCGCTGCAACCGACGTTCGCGGTGGACGCGTGGCTGCGGGTGCTCGCGAGCCGGCGGAGCCCTGACTGCGCTACCGGAGAAGTGAGTGAGCTACCGGAGGAGTGAGTGATCATGGTGACGCTGCGGCCTGACGTAGTGCGGGCGCCGACCGAGTACGGAGCGGTGCTCCTCCATATCGACAACGGCCGGTACTGGACCCTCAACCCCTCGGGTGACCTGGTGCTGCGGATCCTGCTCGACGGCGGCGACACGGCAGCCGCCGCCCGCGGGCTGTGTGAGGCCAGCGAGGTTGACCCGGAGACGGCGCGCCGCGACGTGGAGGGTCTGCTCGCCCAACTCGCGGACGTGGGCCTCATCGAGGCTGAGCCCGAACCCCGATGGTCACCCGAGACCGAGGCGGTCTGCGATCCCCGGGCGCAGGCCCGGTGACCGCGCCGATGGTGGTCGAGCGGCCGGAGGCGAAACCGTCCCTCGCTCGTCGGCTCGGCGCGCTGGTCGCCGTGGGGATCGCGCGGGTGCTCGCGACCCAGTCGCCGGCCCGCATCTGCCGGGTGCTCACGGAGGTGGGCGCGGGCGCCCGCCCGGCCGACTATGACACCGCGCTCGCCGCCCGGCAGGCGGTGACAGCCGTGAGCCTCACCTGCCGCGGCGCGCGGGGCTGCGTTCCCCGCTCGATAGCGACCGCCCTGCTGTGCCGGTTGACCGGAACGTTCCCGACGTGGCGTGTGGGGGTGCGCACCATCGCGCCGTTCGCCGCGCACGCGTGGGTCGAGGCGGACGGAGTGATCGTGGGGGAGTCGATGCCGGCCGGCTACCTGCGGCCGCTGCTCAGCGTCGGTCCGGGAACGGGAACCGGGCCGCGTCGCGCGGGCGGGCTTCGTGGGAGTGGCGGGCTTCGCGGAAGGGGCGTGCCTCGTGACGAGGGCGTACGTCGTTGAGGGGGAGGGCCAGGGAGTTGCCCGGGGGCCCGCGTTGCGGGGCGTCGCGGAACTCTGGGCGCTGCTGTGCGGCCGTCGCGGGGCGGTGGCGATCGCCACGGCGCTGACCGTGGTCGGCACCGCCGTCGGGGTGCTCCAACCGCTGCTCGTGATGCGGGTGATCGACGCTGCGCAGGCGGGGGGTATTCCCGGCTGGCTCATCGGGGCGCTGCTGGGTCTGTTCGTCGGCCAGGCGATGATCGACACCGCCGGGCACTACCTGCTCGAGCGCGTCGGCCAGGGCGTCCTGCTCGGCCTGCGCACCAGCCTGATCGGCCACCTGCTGCGGCTGCGCATGCGGGTGTTCGACACGCGGCGGATCGGGGATCTGATCTCCCGCGCGAATACCGACACGACCGTGGTGCGGGAGGCGGTGGCGTACAGCTTCACCTCCCTGGTCACCAGCGTGATCGGCGTCGTCGGCGCCGTCGCCCTGATGATCTGGTTGAACCCCTGGCTGTTCCTGCTCGTGCTCGGGGTGGTGGCGGTGGCCGGGGTCGTGGTATTCGGCGCGCTGTCCCGGATCAGGACGGTGTCCGAACGCGGGCAGGCCAGCGTCGGCGGCATGACCGCCGACCTGGAGCGCGCCCTCACCGCGATCCGTACCGTGCGGGCGAACCGCGCCGAGGGGCGGGAGGCCGCGCGCATCGGCGACCACGCCGCGGCCGCATACCAGGCCGGCATCCGGATGGCGAAGCTGGACTCGATCATCGCCCCCGCGATGCAGCTCGCGGTGCAGGGAAGCGTGCTGGTCGTGCTCCTGGTCGGCGGGATCCTGGTGGCGCGCGGTTCGGCCTCGCTCGGCAGCCTGGTCGCCTTCCTGCTGTATGCCACCTACCTGGTGATGCCGTTGTCGCAGCTCATCGAGGCGGCGGCGACCATCCAGCGGGGGATGGGGGCGCTGTCGCGGGTCAACGCGGTGTTCGCGCTGCCCCGGGAGGGCGACGACGAGCCGGTGCACGGTCCGCTGCGCCCCGTGGCGGCCGCGGCCCCCGGCGGGACGCGCCCGCCGGCACCGTTGTCACCCTCACCCTCGTCACGAGTGTCATCCTTGTCCTTGTCACGCAGGGAGCCGCCGAATCCGCAGGTGCCGTCGATCGAGTTCCGTGACGTCTGGTTCGGCTACGCGGAGACGCCGGTGCTGCGCGGGGTGTCGTTCACGGTGCCGTCCCGCGGGCACGTCGCGCTGGTCGGGCCGTCCGGTGCCGGCAAGTCCACCATCCTGGAGCTCGTCGAGCGATTCTACGAGCCGGACGCCGGAATGATCCTCTTCGCCGGCCACGACGTCCGCGCGATGCCCCGCGCGACCGCCCGCGGGTGGGTCGGGCTGGTCGAGCAGAACACCCCGGTGCTGCACGGCAGCCTGCGGGACAACATCACCTACGCGGCGCCGGAGGCGACCGAGGAGCAGATCACCGCGGTCCTGGCCACGGCGGGGCTGCGGGACTTCACCGACCGGCTGCCCGAGCGGCTCCGGACCCCGGTTGGTGATCATGGTGTGCTGCTCTCCGGCGGGGAACGGCAGCGGGTCGCGATCGCCCGCGCGCTGATCGCTCAGCCCGCGGTGCTGCTCCTGGACGAGCCCACGGCCCAGCTGGACAGCGTCAACGAGCAGGCGCTCACCCGCGCGATGCGCCGGATCGCCGCCGAGCGGGCACTGCTGGTCATTGCCCACCGGATCTCCACGGTGCGGGCTGCGGATCTCATCCTCGTGCTGAACGAGGGCCGCGTGGTCGCGCAGGGCCCGCACGAGGAGCTGATGGCGACCAGCGCGTTCTACCGCGGCCTCGCCACGGGCCTGCCGGCCGGTCCCGCCAGCCCCGCTGGGCCGGTCAGCCCGCCAGGGCGCGGGCGAGCAGGGACCGCAGGGCCTCCCGCCCCGGTGGGGTGAGCACCCCGAGCACGCTCTCCTCGACGCCGTGACCTGCCCTCAGGGCGTTTCCGGGGGAGCCAGGGCGGACTTGCGGATCTTGCCCATCGAGTTGCGGGGGAGCTCGGTCACCAGGTGGATCTCCCGGGGCCGCTTGTGGATGGACAGCTCCCGCGCCACGAAGTCGATGAGCGCCTCGCTCGCCGTCGTCTCGCTCGCCGTCTCGCTCGGTGTCCCGCCCGGCGCCCCGCCCGGTATCCCGCCCGCCGCACCGGCCAGGCCGGGGGCGATGACGAAGGCGGCGATGCGCTGCCCGAGGTCGTCGTCCGGCAGCCCGACGACGGCGGCCTCGCGCACGGCCGGGTGGGCCAGCAGCACGGCCTCGACCTCGCCCGCGCCCACCCGGTAACCGCCGCTCTTGATGAGGTCGGTGGATCGGCGCCCGACGATTCGGTGGTGGCCGTCCGGGGCGACGACCGCGGCGTCGCCGGTGCGGAACCAGCCGTCCGCGGTGAACGACGCGGCGGTGACCTCCGGGCGCCCCAGGTACCCGTCGAACAGGGTGGAACCGCGGACCTGCAGCTCGCCGATGCTCTCCCCGTCCGCGGGCAGCTCGGCCCCCGTCTCGTCGTCCACGAGCCGGGTCCGCACTCCCGGCAGGGTGGTGCCGACCCAGCCCGCCCGGCGCTCCCCGTCCGCTCGGGCGCTGATGGTGATCAACGTCTCGGTCATCCCGTACCGTTCGATCGGGGCGAGGCCGGTGAGGCCGGCGAGCCGGTCGATCACCGGCATCGGCAGGGGGGCACTGCCCGAGACGAGCAGCCGGGCCGAGGCCAGGGCGCGGGCGGTGGTCGGATCGTCACAGACCCGGGACCACACGGTCGGCACGCCGAAGTACAGGGTCCCCCCGGCCGCCGCGTACGCCGTCGGGGTCGGGCGGACGGTGTGGATCAACCGGCTGCCGGCCCGCAGCGCCCCGAGCACACCCAGGACCAGGCCGTGGACGTGGAACAGCGGCAGTCCGTGCACGAGCGTGTCCTCGGGCGTCCAGGCCCAGGCGTCGGCGAGGGCGTCCAGATCGGCGGCGATGGCCGGGGCGGACAGCACCACGCCTTTGGGGGCTCCGGTCGTCCCGGAGGTGTAGAGGATGAGCGCCGGTCCGGCCCCCCCGGACCCGGACCCGGCAGCCCCCGACCGTGCGGTGAGATCGACCGGCACGGTGGGGATCGTGAGGTCGTCCCAGGCGGGGCTGCCGAGCAGCAGGGCGGCGCCCGAGTCGCGCAGGATGTGACCGCGTTCACGCGGCCCGGAGTCGGGCGGCACGGGTACCGCCGGCACCCCGGCGAGCAGGCAGCCGACGACCGAGAGGACGGTGGCCATCGTCGCCTCGGCGTGCACGGCCACCGCCGGCGCGCCGGCCACCCGACCGGCGACGACGGACGCGGCCGCGAAGAGCTCGGCGCGGGTGAACTCGACCTCCCCGACCTGGACGGCGGGGCCGTCGTGCTCGACGGCTGGCAGTGGGAACAGCGTCACTCCGTCATAATCCCATGGCTGAACCCGTCGACGCTCAGCTCCGCCCAGACCGCCGCCGAGGTGCTGTGCGCGTCGATTCACAGCCGGAGCATCGAACCACCAGTCGCCTCCGGGGGGAGTGTCGCTTTCAGGCGACAGGGGAATCCGGTACGGACTGTAACGGTTATGCCGGCCATGCTGATATAGTCGGTGGCGTGGGGCGGTGGGTGACGACGGGCGCGGGCGGGGCCTACGACCTTGGCTATCACGTCGTCTGGTGCCCCAAATATCGCAGGCCGGTACTCGTCGGCCCGGTCCGTGACCGGCTGGACGCGCTGCTGCGCGAGAAGTGCACCGAGCACGACTGGCCGGTCGTCGCGCTGGAGATCGCACCTGACCACGTGCACCTGTTCGTGAAGGCTCATCCAAAGCACGCCCCGTCGTACATCGCCAACCAGGTGAAGGGCTTCACGTCCCACGTGCTGCGCGCCGAGTTCGCGCACCTGCGGTCCCGGCTGCCCACCCTGTGGTCGCGGTCGTACTTCGTCGCCACTGTCGGCGCGGTCTCCGCCGACACGGTCCGGCGGTACATCGACACGCAGAACGAACGGCCGTGGCGGCCGGTAGCCGCCCGGTGAGACGGACCTTCAGGTTCCAGCTCCGCCCGACCGGCCACCAGACAGCCGCCTTGGGCGCGATGCTCGACGACCACCGGGCGCTCTACAACGCCGCCCTTCAGGAACGCCGCGACGCCTACCGGCATCCGAGCCGGACGACGGTCCGCTACGGCAATCCCCGGTTCGCCGGGCGGGCGGCGGGCAGGCTGGCCGCCGCGCAGCGGGACCTGTCCCGCAAGCAGCGCGGCTCGAAGCGGCGCCGCAAGGCCGTCGCGCGGGTCGCGGCGCAACACTGCGCCGTCGTCCGGCAGCGTCTCGACCTCGCCCACAAGACCGCGCTCGGGCTGGTCCGCGACCACGACCTGATCGCCGTGGAGAACCTGAACATCAAGGGCATGACCCGCCGGGTCATGCCCAGGCCCGACCCGGAGACGCCCGGTGTCTTCCTGTCGAACGGGCAGGCCGCCAAGACGGGGCTGAACAAGAGCATCCTCGATGCGGGATGGGGGGTGTTCCTCACCGTGCTGCACGCCAAGGCTGAAAGCGCCGGACGGGCCGTCGTCGGGGCGCCACCCGCCAATACGTCCCGTACCTGCGCCGAATGTGGCCACTGCGCCGCCGGGAACCGCAGAACACAGGCCGCGTTTGTCTGTCAGGCATGCGGCCACAGCGCGCACGCCGACGTCAACGCGGCTACCAACATCCTCAGGGCCGGGCTGGCCCTTCAGGCAGCGCAAGCCGCCTGAGAAGCCGGCGCCTTTAGACGTCGGAGTAGTCACGCGGAGGATCTCGCCCCGAAGATCCCGCACGGGCCCGACCCGGAGCCGTTCGTCGCGGGGGTCCGGCGGTTCGCCGACGCCGGGTTCACCGAAGTCGCCCTGCTCCAGATCGGTCCAGATCAGGGCGGCTTCTGCGACTTCTACGAACGCGTCCTCAGGCCGGCGCTGGCCGCCTTGTGACCCGAGGTCCGGTGACCCGATGGCCCCGGGGGTAGACCGGTCACCGCATCAGCGCCGCTCCAGTTCCGTGGGCCGGCCCAGTTCTGCAAGCCACTGGTGGAGGACTGCGGCGGTGGAGGCGGCGTGTTCGTTCATCATCGTCTGGTGATTGCCGGCGGCGTCGAGCCTTTCGTGCTCCATCACCCAGTCGGTCACCCAGGCCTGGCCATCCCCGTCAGGGTTCTCGGCGACCGCCTGCTGGGGCATGCGCTCCATCGCCCGGACGAGGACGACCGGCGCGTCGACGGTGGTCGGCCGCCAGCCCTCGAACAGGTCCAGGTAGGCGCCCTGCGCGGTGACCTGTGCCTCCGTCATCAGCGCGAAGGCCTGGTCGTTGAGGGCGACGCCGCGAAGCTCCTCCTGGATGTCGCCCTCGGGGATGCGGTCCCCGGGTAGCCACGTGTCGAGCAGCACCACCGCCCCGGGGCGGATCCCGCGGGCCTCCAGCCGGGCCGCGATCGCATGTGCCAGCCAGCCGCCCGAGGAGTAACCCGCGAGCACGATGGGGATCTCGTCGAACGCCCGGGCGATGGTCTCGGCATGCAGGTCAACGACGAGATCCGCGGTGGCCGGAAGCAGCTCCCCGTCGCCGAATCCGGGATGCGGCAGCGCGTACACGTCCCGCCGGCCATGCAGGTGCAGGGCAAGGCGGGCGAAGTTGTGCGGTCCCGACGGGGCGACCATCGAGGGCAGGCAGACGATGGTGGGCCTGGCCGGACCCGAGGCGAGTCTCACCGGCGCGGCGGGCGCGCCGAAGGCCTCGACGGTGCGGAAGACGGGCCTGAGCCGGGCGACGGCCCGCAGGACACCGACGCCCTCGGCGAACTTGCCGTCCGTGCACGCCTGTCGGTACAGCTCGCGCACGCCGATCGGCGCGACCTGCGTCCCGGCCCGCGCGGGGGGCCTGCCGGGCACGATGTCCGGGTGCCGCTGGGTGGCGAGGGTGGCGAGGGCGTCGAGATGGCGGGTGAGCTCGCAGACCGTCGGATGCTCGAAGACAACGGGCGTGGCCAGGGTGAGGCCGGTGGCGGCGGCCAGTCGGCGGCTGAGCTGCACCGAGGCCAGTGAGTCGAAGCCGAGTTCGAGGAAGCGGCGCTGCGGGTCCACGTCGTCGGGCGACGGGTGCCCGAGGATGGCCGCGGCCTCCGCCCGCACGAGGTCGAACAGCGCGCGGGCGCGGGCGGGCCCGGGCAGCGTCCCGTAGTCCACTCGGGCGGGGGGCGCGTCGGTGCCGGTCGGCTCGGCGTCCCCCTCGGGTCCGGCCGTCGTGGACCGGCTCCATAGATCGTCGAAGAAATGCCCAGGGCGGGCGGCGGTGAAGGGTGGGAGGAAGCGATCCCAGTCGACGTCGGCGACGGTGAGCGCGGCCTGCCCGCCCGCGACCGCCCGGGTGAGCGCGGTGACCGCTGCGTCGGGGGGCAGCGGGGTCAGGCCACGGCGGCCCAGGGAGTCACGGAACGTGGCCTCGGCGCCCATTCCGGCGTCGGCCCACGGGCCGAATGCGACAGAGGTGGCGGCGAGACCGAGCGCGCGCCGCCGCGCGGCGAGGGCGTCGAGGTAGGCGTTGCCCGCGCTGTAGGCGGACTGGCCGCCACTGCCCCAGGTCGCCGACACCGACGAGAACAGGACGAAGGCCTCCAGCCTGGTGCCGTCGATCCCGTCGATCCCGTCGATCCCGTCGATCCCGTCGAGTAGCCGGTCGAGGCCGGCGGCGCCGGCGACCTTCCTGGCCACGACCTCCGCGAACTCCCCGAGATCGAGTTTGTGCAGGGCGGTCACCTGTCCCATGACACCGGCCGCGTGTACGACGGCGGACACCGGCCGGCCCGCCTTGGCCAGTCTCCGCAGCAGAGCGGCGAGCTGTTCGTGCTCTCCCACGTCGCAGGCCTCGATGATCGCCTCGGCGCCGAGGGCGGCGAGTTCGGCGCGTAGTTCCTCCGCCCCCGGAGCCGCGGGGCCACGGCGGCTGACGAGGACGATCCGGCGCGCACCGTCGCGGGCGAGCCGGCGGGCGGCATGCGCGCCGAGGGCGCCGGTGCCACCGGTGATCAGGACCGTGCCGTGGGGCCGCCACGCTGGTGGGACGGTGTCGGCTGGTAGGACGGTGTCGGCCCTGACGAGGCGGGGTACCAACAGCCCGGTGGCACGGGCGGCGAGCTGGTCCTCGCCACCGGGGGCGGTGAGGGCGGAGCCGAACCACGCCAGCGTCTGATCGTCGAGGTCGGTCGGGATGTCGATCAGACCGCCCCAGGTGCCGGGGTCCTCCAGAGCGAGGGTGCGGCCGAGTCCCCACATCATGGCCTGGTCCGGGGCGGTGACGGGGTCGTCGGGACCGGTGGTGACCGCGCCGCGGGTGACGCACCACAGCGGTGCGGGCACGTCGAGGTCGTGCAGCGCCTGGACGAGCGGGACGGTGAGGGCGAGCCCGGTGGTCAGTGCCGGATGGATGCGGTGCGGCGTGTCGTCGAGGGCGAGCAGGGACAGGACGCCGCGTACCGCCTGCACCGTCTTCTTCCCGATCTTCTTCCCGGCGAGGCCGCCGCCCGACGGCGGCATGGCGTTCGACAGCAGTACGGCGTTCGACAGCAGCGCCGCGACCCGGGCGCGGTCGGCGTCGTCGCCGGTGAGGGTGAGGGTGACGGCCGTGCCGCCGAGGCGTTCGATGATCCAGCAGAGGCGGGAGAGCATGTCCTCGTCAACGCCGGCGGCCGGGGTCAGCACCGGCCACACGCCGGACAGCGGTGGCGCCGCGATGGCCTGGGCCGTCACGGCGGTGGTGACGTCCGCGGAGTCCAGGGGCCGCCACTCGGTGCGGTAGGACCAGCCGTCCGGGCCCGCCGCGCGGGCCGTCCCGACGGTCGGGCTACGGGGCGCGGGGACGGCGGTGGTCCCGTCGAGCCAGTAGCGCCTGCGCTGGAACGGGTAGGTGGGCAGCTCCCGGTGCCGGGCGCCGCGTCCTCGGTACAGGGCGTGCCAGTCGACGTCGACGCCGTGGACGTGCAGTTCGGCCAGGGCAGTGAGGAGGGTGTCGGGTTCGGGGCGGCCGGCACGGGACGCCGCCGCGGCCACCGTGTCGCGGGCGTCGCGGGTGTTCTGGGCGTCCCGGGTGCTCTGGGTACTCTCGGTGCTCTGGGCGTCGGCGGCTAGGCAGGCCGGCAGGAGCGCGGTCAGGACGGCGTCGGGGCCGAGTTCGAGGTAGGCGACGGCGCCTTCGCGGTGCAGGCGACGGGCGGCGTCGAGGAAGCGGACGGGTTCGCGGACGTGGCGTACCCAGTGGTCGGGGGTGGTGAGCCCGGCCTGGAGGCCGAGGTCGCCGGTCCGGGTGGAGACGACGGGGATGGCCGGCGGGGAGTAGATGATCTTCTCGGCGACGGCTCGGAACCGGTCGAGCATGTCGTCCATGTGCGGGGAGTGAAAAGCGTGGCTGACCGTCAGCCGCCTGATGGCGCGGCCGCGTTCGGCCCAGCCGACGGCGACGCGCTCGACGAGGTCGGCGTCGCCGGCGATGACGGTGGCGCTCGGGCCGTTGACGGTGGCGATCTCGACCCGCCTGGCGAGCCCGGCGAGGGACTCGGCGACCTCCGCCTCGCCGGCGCGGATGGCGGTCATGGCTCCGCCGGCGCGGCAGGCTTGCATGAGCCGGCCGCGGGCCGCGACGAGAGCGCAGGCGTCGTCGAGGGCCCACACTCCGGCGACGTGGGCGGCGGTGAGCTCGCCGATGGAGTGCCCGGCGAGGATCCCCGGGGCGAGACCCCAGGATTCGAGGAGCCGGAACAGCGCGGTCTCGAAGGCGAACAGCGCGGGCTGGGTGTACTCGGTGCGGTCGAGCGCCGCCGCGCCCGGGGAACCGGCGGGGGCGAACATGACGTCGCGCAGTGGGTATTCGAGATGCGGCGCGAAGTGGGCACAGACGTCGTCGAGGGCGTCGGCGAAGGCCGGGTAGGCCGCATGGAGTTCGCGGCCCATCCCGGGGCGTTGGCTGCCCTGCCCGGTGAACAGGAAGGCGGTTGCGCCCCGGGCGGTTCCGCTTCGGCTCAGCGCCGGTCGGACCGTGCCCAGGACCAGCCCGGCGGTGGGGCGGGCCTCGGCCAGAGCAGCCAGGATCCCGGTCAGGGTCCCGGTCCCGGCCAGGTGCGTGCCGCTGCTGCACGCCGCCGATCCGCGGACGACGGCGACGGCGCGGTGCTCGAAGTGGGTGCGACCCGCCAGGGTGTATCCCGCGTCCAGGGGGGAGATCTCGGGATGGCGCTCCAGGTGCGTGCCGAGCCGGGCGGCCGCCGAACGTAGCGCCGCGTCGCCGCGGCCGGACAGGACGACAGGCACCGGGGCGCTCGCCGGGTTCTCCCCGGCGCGGTCCGCACCCACGGCGTCCGTTCCCGGCCCGGGCGGTGCTTCCTCGAGCACGGCATGAGCGTTGGTGCCGCTTACCCCGAACGCTGACACCGCCGCCCGTCGCGGCCGGCCATCCTGGCGCTGCCAGGGGACGTTCCCGGTGAGCAGGGCGACGTCGCCCGCCGACCAGTCCACGTGCGGGGACGCCTCGCGCACGTGCAGGGTCCGCGGCAGGACGCCGTGCCGCATCGCCTGCACCATCTTGATGATCCCGGCGACGCCGGCGGCGGCCTGGGTGTGGCCGATGTTCGACTTCAGGGACCCGAGGTAGACGGGCCGCCGCGCCGCACGGTCCTGGCCGTAGGTGGCTCGGTCCTGGCCGTAGGTGGCGATGACGGCCCGGGCCTCGATCGGGTCACCGAGCGTCGTGCCGGTGCCGTGCGCCTCCACCGCGTCGACGTCGGCGGCGCGCAGCCCCGCGTTGGCCAGCGCCTGGCGGATCAGGCGCTGCTGGGACAGGCCGTTCGGCGCGGTCATCCCGTTGCTGGCGCCGTCCTGGTTGATCGCGGTGCCACGCAGGACCGCGAGGACGTGATGGCCGTTACGGCGGGCGTCGGAGAGCCGTTCCAGCAGCAGCACGCCCGCGCCGTCGGCCCAGCCGGTGCCGTCGGCGTCGGCGGAGAACGCCTTGCACCGCCCGTCCGGCGCCAGGCCCCGCTTGCGGCTGAACTCCACCAGGATCCCTGGGGTCGACATCACGGTCACCCCACCGGCCAGGGCGAGGTCGCATTCGTCGGCCCGCAGCGCCTGGCCGGCCAGATGCACCGCCACCAGAGACGAGGAACACTGGGTGTCGATGGTCAACGCGGGCCCTTCCAGGCCGAGCGTGTAGGAGACGCGGCCGGCGATCACGCCGGAGGCGTTGCCGGTGAGCAGCTGTCCCTGGGCTTCGGCGGGCGCCGCATGCCAGGCGGGGCCATAGTCCTGCAGCGACACCCCGGTGAAGATGCCGGTCCGGCTGCCCCGCAGCGACCGTGGGTCGAGGCCCGCGTGCTCCAGAACCTCCCAGGAGATCTCCAGCATCAGCCGCTGCTGCGGGTCCACGGCCTGCGCCTCGCGCGGACCGATACCGAAGAATCCCGGGTCGAACAGCGCGATGCCGGGCAGGAACCCGCCATGGCGGGTGTAGGCGGTGCCAGGCTGATCGGGATCAGGATCGTAGAGCGCGTCGAGGTCCCAGCCCCGGTCGTCGGGCAGGCCGCCGACGGCATCCCGGCCCTCTCGTACCAGGTCCCACAGGGCTTCTGGTGAGTCGGTGCCGCCGGGCAGCCGGCAGGCCATGCCGATGATGACGACGGGATCATGGCCCCGGAACGACTCCGAGCCGACCTCGCCGGTGGCGGGAACGGCGACGGCCGCGGGAACGGCCGCGGGAACGGCGGTGGTCGCGGCGGGCTCGTCGATACCCAGCAACTCACGGCGCAGATGGCCGGCGAGGGCCTCGGGGGATGGCCGGTCGAACAACAGCGTGGCGGGCAGGCGCAGACCCGTCGCCGCGGACAGTTCGTCCCGCAGCCGCTCGGCGATGCCGCGGTACACCCCGAGACCACGCCAGGAGGATTCCCGGCCGAGGATGGCCGCGTCGCCGCTGCGCTCGGTCAGCACGGCGACCCGGCCGGCTATCAGGTCCAGCAGGAGCTCGCACTGGGCCGCCTCCGATCGGCCGGCCAGCCGGAGACGCCACGCCTCGCTCGCCCCACCACCGGTGCCGCGCGGCGATCGTGCCTGGATTTCGCGCGTATCGTGCATGCAAACTCCCAGCGTCCTATTCAATGAGGAAACGACGCGTCGGCGACAGCCGCGTCCGTCGCCGGGCGTTCGCCTTCGTCCGTTTCGGCGACGGGTCGACGGACAACGAAGAAGGCCGCCACGGATCAAAGTCAGGGTCAGCCGTTAGCGCTCGGTACGGAGTGGGACAAAATCCCGGAAAGCTGGAGCCGAGAACGACTTGGAATATCTCCTCTGGACGCGGAAGGGTAGGGCTCAGGCAACCGGCGAGGAGTCGGGTCGCGGAGCCGTCCGCTCTCCGTCGAGAGTGCGACGTCCCCATCTTCTCAGGGTACGACCATGCCGGCCGGGGGTGCGTGTCGTCGGTCACGTGTGAATAAGCATGAACGCCATGGGAGTCGAAATGAAATAACTTGCGCGTTTCGAACCCTCCACAGGCCTGTGACCTGCGATGATGCTCTCGATCACGTATTTGTTACTTCATTACGTCCCCATGGTGCCCGATGCTGCGTTTGGGCTTCAAACGTCCTGGCGCGATCGGGCCATGTGGGGTCTTCGAAGTTAACCGGGGTGGGCGTGAGACCCCAGCCAGTTTGGTAACTGTGCGTAATGTTGGCTCGGCGTGGCCTGCTGTGACTTGATGTGGCATGCATCGTGTCGTGACATGTATCGCCCACAACCCC
>NZ_CDWRCL010000032.1:0-26357 GCF_977927575.1 Frankia sp. CcCS3 | reverse complement strand
CCCGGCATGGGGCGCGGAGAATACGGACGATCCTACCGGACACCGTAAATTCAACGGCTACCGCCACTGATCGATGTAGGGTATCTTGCGTATCCATCGTTTTAGAGATGGGAGTGCGCGTGGGTTACCTTCAGGTCATCATGAGTATCGACTCCTGGGAAAGCGCTGACCGTATCGGCAGGCTCCTGGTGGAGGCGCGTCTGGTCGCCTGTTTCCAGGTGATCGGGCCGATGAGCAGCACCTACCGCTGGAAGGGCCAGATCGAGCAGGCCGAGGAATGGCTCTGTCTGGCGAAAACGACCACCGAACGATTCGACGAGCTACATGAGCGGCTCGTGGTCCTCCACCCCTACGAAAATCCCGAGATCATTGCGACGCCGATCGTCGCCGGCCATGCCGACTATCTGGGCTGGATCAGCGCCGAGACGGCACCCACCGTCAGGTGAGTGCCCGCAGCTGCTCGTCGAACCCGCGCACGGCCTGGGTGTGCTGCCAGGGCCGCAGGTGCTCCCGGGCGCGGCGGATACGGGCCAGGCCCAGCGAGAAGTCCGTCTGGGCCACGATCGCGAGGGACTCGGCCGCGAAGTGGCAGGCCGCCTCGATCTCCCGCCGCTGGATGTGCACCTCCGCGATGTCGCTCATCAGTAACGACCGCTTCTTCGTCGCACCGGGAGCGGCCGCCCGCAGTGCCTCGGTGGCCGCGGCGTAGGCCGCGGCGGGTCGCCGTAGCCGCGTGTAGGTGGTGACCTTCAGGCCATCGAGCCGGCCCCGGTCGAAGAACTGCGTCCAGACCCGGTCCCCGTTGCTCTCACCCCGGTCGAAGGCATCCTGGGCACGGTCGAGGGCGGCCAGCGCCGCCCGGCCCTCGCCGCGGGCGGCCTGCTCCTCAGCCTCCCGGGCAGCCAGCCAGGCCCTGGTCATCACCGTGCTGCCCGTGGCGGCCCGTCGCTGGGCCTCACCGAGCAGCGCGCAGGCCTGGTCGTGGCGGCCACGGCTGGCGGTCTGGTAGCTCTCGTAACCGAGCACGCAGGCCCACAGGGCGTTGTCGTCGGCCTCGCGGGCGGCCTCGATGGCCACCCGGTAGTAGGCGACGGCCGCGGGCAGGTCGTTCATGTCGAACGAGAGCCATCCGGCGAGCGCCGCCGTCTCCCCGGCGGTGGAGGTCAGCTCACGGCGCACCGGGGACCGGCTCATGGTCTCCAGCAGCTGACTGAGCCTGCTCAGATGCCCGGTGACCCGCTGTATCAGGATCCGGGCGGGAACGCGCTCCTCCAGGCCGTACAGCCCCGCGGTGAGCTGGCCCAGCTCGTCGGCGAGCTCCGGGGTCACCGTGCTGCGGCGGCGCAGCGCCGCCGAGAGGCGCTCCCAGGGCGGGGTGTCCGTGACGCCGTTCATGGGCACGACGGCGACGCTGCCCGCCGCGGCGAAGAGCCGGAGAAAGTCCCGACGTTCCACGGGCATACCGTTCGTGTCGATCATGTCGGCGCCGGGGTGAAGCACGAGTGTGCCCGCGGCGCCCGTCTCGCAGGCCGCCTGTTCAAGGTTCATCGACGCGGCGACGGCCGTACCCTGACTGGTTCCGCCCAGCGGTGCTCCGGTGGCGGCGGGAATCGCTTCGTCGTCCACGAAACCGAGCTCCGCCGACGACCGGCCGAATAGCGCCCGCAACAACCGCTGATAACGCAGGCTCGGTTTCTTGTCGCCCTTCTCCCACTTGCAGATCATGTTGCCGGTCACCCCGGCCTCGCGACCCTCGTGGATGACGGAGAACCGACGGATCTCGGTGGCGAGCCGTTCCTGCGACCAGCCCCGTTCCTCCCGGCTCAGCCGCAGCCGGATGTTGGGTGTGCGGGTGGCGGGCATCCTGCCGCCACCGGATACCTCAGGTGCTGGCGCGGAGGCCACCGGTGCGCGGAGAACTGCCGAAGGACCGGTCGTGAGCTGCATCGGAGCCTCCGAAGTCAATCGGTTGACTCCAGGAGCTTAACCCTCTGTGAGATAAGACGGTCATGCTCGGGCGTGGTCCCTTCGGGACCATCTACGGCAAAAGTGTGGTCATTCCGACGCGCCTGCGACCGCCAGCGTCTTCGCCGAGTGTCGCCTTCTAGAGTGTGATGGCGTGAGAGCCGGCCCCCTCGACCGAAGCCCTCGTCCACGACGTCCCGTTCCCCCAGCCCGACCGCTGCGCGCGTGGCAGCGTGCGGCCCTGGAGACCCACCGGTCACGGTCGTCGTCGGGCGCCCGGGACTTCATGGCGGTCGCCACCCCGGGGGCCGGGAAGACAACCTTCGCCCTGCAGGTGGCCGCCGACCTTCTCACTGCCGGCGAGATCAGTCGGATCACCGTCGTCGCGCCCACCGAGCACCTCAAACGCCAGTGGGCCGTGGCCGCGGCGGAGGTTGGTATCGACCTCGATCCGGACTTCCGCAACTCGGCCGGGGTGACATCCTCCGACTACACCGGTGTCGCCGTGACCTACGCCCAGGTGGCGGCGCATCCGACCCTGCACCGCGCCCGGACCGCCGCGCGCCGCACTCTGATTGTCCTGGACGAGATCCATCACGCCGGTGACGCGCTGTCATGGGGTGAGGCGATCCGGGAGGCATTCACCCCGGCCGCGCGGCGCCTCGCGCTGACTGGTACTCCGTTCCGCTCCGACGTCAACCCGATCCCTTTCGTCACCTACCTGCCGGGCCCCGACGGGGTGATGCGCAGCATCGCGGACTCCTCCTACGGCTATGCCGAGGCGCTGCGCGACGGGGTCGTCCGCCCGGTGCTCTTCCTTGCCTACTCGGGTGAGATGACCTGGCGGACCAGTGCCGGCGCGGAACTGAGCGCCCGGCTCGGGGAGCCGCTCACCAACGAGCAGACCGCCGCCGCGTGGCGCACCGCGCTCGATCCGGGCGGGGACTGGATGCCGGCGGTGCTCGCCTCCGCCGACACCCGGCTGTCCCAGGTGCGGGCCGGCGGCATGCCCGACGCGGGCGGGCTGGTCATCGCCACGGATCACGCGGCCGCGCGCGCCTACGCCGTGCTGCTCACCCGGATCACCGGCACCTCGCCCGTGCTGATCCTCTCCGACGACCCGACCGCGTCGACCAAGATCGCCGACTTTCGCCGGTCGGCCGACCGGTGGATGGTGGCGGTACGGATGGTCAGTGAGGGCGTGGACGTGCCCCGCCTCGCGGTCGGGGTCTATGCGACCTCGGCGTCGACCCCGCTGTTCTTTGCCCAGGCCGTCGGGCGGTTCGTTCGGGGCCGCGGTCACGGGGAGACGGCGTCGGTCTTCCTCCCGAGCGTGCCGTCCCTGCTGGCGCTAGCCGGCGAGATGGAGGTCCAGCGGGACCACGCTCTGGAGAAGTCCCCGCGCGATCCGGACGCCTTTGACGACGACGCGCTGCGGGACGCCAACCGGCGCAAAGACACCCCCGACAAGCCGGACACCTTGTTCACGGCGTTGGGATCCTCGGCCCATCTCGACCGAGTGATCTTCGATGGCGGCGAGTTCGGCACCCCGGCGGCCCCCGGGTCCATCGAGGAGGAGGACTTTCTGGGCCTGCCGGGCCTGCTGGAGCCCGATCAGGTCGCGGTCCTGCTGCGCCAGCGGGAGGCTGCCCAGCAGGCCGCCACGCGCCGTGCCGCCGCCCGTGCCGACGATTCGGTCCCGGCCGTCCCGCCGGCCCGCGAGGGCGTGCAGCCGGCGGCCGAGGCGGCTACCCGGCCCGTGCACGAGGTGATCGGCGAGCTGCGCAAGGAGCTGAACCGGCTTGTCGGCGCACACTTCCACCGCACGGGCAAGCCCCATGGGATGATCCACGCCGAGCTGCGCCGGACCTGTGGCGGCCCGCCGAGCGGCCAGGCCACCGCTGCGCAGCTCCAGGCCCGCATCGACACCATCCGCCGCTGGGCCGGTTGACCGGCGGGTCAGCCGCCCTGGGCGATCGTGATCGAAAGAATCTTCGGCTTGCTCGCCGGGGCACCGTCGGAGCCGCCGCCCTCGACGCCGGGCCCGGTGAGCTTGTCGAGCACGTCGAGTCCCTTGGTGATCTTCCCGAAGACGGTGTAATTGCCGGCGAGCGCCGCCGCGCCCTGCGGGGTCGGGTTCTGGTAGTTGATGAAGAACTGACTGCCGTTGCTGTCCGGCAGTTGGCTGTGCGCCATCGCCAGCACGCCTCGGTCGTAGGTCACGCCCTGGGTGTTCTCGTTGGCGTACCCGTACCCCGGGCTGCCGTTGCCGGTGCCGGTGGGGTCGCCGCACTGCAGGACCGAGATGCCCGCGTCGGCGCCTCCGGTCTGGCGGTGGCACGCGGTGCCGTCGAAGTACCTGGCGCCGGCGAGCGTGCGCAGGGCGTGCACCGTGCATGGTGCCTTCTGAGCGTCCAAGGCGGCCGTGATGGTGCCGGCGCCGGTGGTGATCACCATTGTCGCCGGGGACGTGTCGACGGTGGCCGCGGCCGCCGGCAGGGTGGCGCCGCGGGCCGGGGTCTCCCCGTTGGAGGTGTAGGTGCACTGCCCGACCCTGCTGGTCTGCCGGGGGGCGGCCGATTGTGTTGGCTCGGTCGCGGTGGGTGCGGTCGCGGTGGGTGTGGTCGTGACACCGGCGGCGGCCACGTCGGGGTGGTCGTCCTTGCCGGTGAGCAGGATCGCGGCGATCGTCGACGCCGCGACGACGATCGCGATGAATCCGGAGACGACCGCGAGCCGCTGCTGACGGCGGCGATGGGCGAGCCGGCGCCGCTCCGTCTGTCGGGCCGCCCGGGCCTCGGCGAGCTCGCGTTGACGTCGCTCCCTCGAACTGGCCACCGTCGCCGGCCTCCCTCGCTTCTGATGTGGTCTGCTGCTTCTGGCATGGTCTGGTTCTGGTGCGGTCTGGTTCTGGCGTGGTCTGTGCACCGTAACCGGTGAGCGGCGGATCGCCCCGCATGGTGCCTGCCGGGGCGGGTGCCTACCGGGCCGGGAGCGGACCGGTGAGCGGGCCGGACGGCTGGTAGCGTTACCGCAAAGCACAATGCGGTACCGATCAGAGGCTGACGCGATTCTATGCTCAATAAGCGCTTTATCCGGGAGAATCCGCAGGCCGTGAAAGACGCGGTCGCGGCCAAAGGCATTGATCTGGATGTCGATGAACTGCTACAGCTCGACCGGGACAATCGCAAACTGCAGTTCGAGGTGGACGAGGCGCAGGCTCGGCGCAAGAGCTTCGCGAAGCAGTTCGCCGGGGCCGACGCGGCCCGGCGGGCCGAGCTGCGGGCCGAGCACGAGGCGTTCGACCGCCAGCTGAAGGACCTGCGCGAGCAGCTGGCCCGGACCGGGGCCCGGCTGTCCGAGCTGATGCTGCTGGTGCCGGGCATCCCGTGGCCGGGTGCGCCGGTGGGAGCCGATGAGTCGGCCAACGTGGTGTTGCGGACCGTCGGCGAGCCGCCGGAGTTCGACTTCACCCCGCTCGACCACACGGCACTGGCCGAGAAACGAGGGTGGGCGGAGTTCGCCCGGGCCCGGCGGGTCGCGGGGGAGCGGGCGTACGCCCTCGTCGGTGACATGGTCATGCTGGAGCGCGCGGTGCATTCCTATGCGCTCGACCTGCTGCGCGGGCTGGGCTTCATCCCTGTGTCGGTGCCCGCCCTGGTCCGGGAGGAGCCGCTCGTCGGCACCGGGATGCTACCCAAGGCCCGCGAGGAGATCTACGCGATCCCCGCTGACGGGCTTTACCTGGCGGGGACTGCCGAGGTGGCCCTTGTCGGCCTGCATGCCGGGGAGATTCTCGATGTGGGCCGCCTGCCGATCCGCTACGCCGGCATCTCGCCGTGCTTTCGCCGGGAGATCGGCAGCGCCAGCCGGGACGTCCGCGGTCTGCTGCGCGTCCACCAGTTCGAGAAGGTCGAACAGTTCGTGCTGTGCGCCGCCGACGAGGCCGAGTCGGCCCGCTGGCATGCCGAGTTGCTGGCCACCGCCGAGCGGATCCTGTCCGACCTCGGACTGTGTTACGAGGTCGTCGAATGCGCCACCGGGGACATGGGCGTCGGCAAGTTCCGGATGAACGACATCAACACCTGGTTCCCCTCGCTCGGCCGATTCCGCGAGACGCACAGCTGCTCGACGCTGCACGACTGGCAGGCGCGCCGGGCGAACCTGCGCTACCGCGACACCGACGGCACCGTGCGTTTCGCGCACACGCTCAACAACACCGCCGTGGCGACCCCACGGCTGCTGGCGGCGTTGCTGGAGAACTTCCAGACCGCCGACGGCGAGGTGCGCGTTCCCGAGGCGCTGCGGCCCTACCTGGGGGGCCGTGAGCTGATCTGAGGCATCCCGTGGCCGTGGCCGCGACGCGCCCGGGCGGCCCGGACCAGGGCGGGCCCGGCGACCGCCAGCCGGCGCGGGAGCCCGACTGACACGCGGCGTTCGAGCACCCGGTAGTCGGCGCGCTCGACCTCGTCGAGGATGCCCCGGTAGAGGACGAATGCCGTCCGCAGGCAGTCGCGTGAGGTTGGGTGCAGCAGGCGGATGCCGGGCTCGGCGGCGCGGAACAGCTCCCGCGCCCGGCTGATCTCGAAGGCCAGCAGCCGGCGGACCGGCCCGTCGACGATGCCGGCGGCCAGCTGCTCCCGGGTGACCCCGAACAGGTCCAGCGAGGTCCGGGGCAGATAGACGCGGCCGCGCCGCAGATCCTCGCCGACGTCGCGGATGAAGTTGGCGAGCTGGAAGGCCATCCCCAGGTCGCGGGCATAGGGCAGGGCGCTGTCGTCCACCGGCTCGAGGATCGGCACCATCTGCAGGCCGATCACCGCGGCCGATCCGTGCATGTAGACGGTCAGCTCGTCCCAGGTCGCGTACTCCGTCACGGTGAGGTCCATCGCCATCGAGGCCAGGAACGCCGCGAAATGGTCCGGATCGAGCTTGAAGCGGTGAATGGTGTCGACCACCGCAGGCAGCACCGAGACCTCCGCGCGGTGCCGGTCCCTCCCGGCGCCGACGATCTCGGCGCCGACGATCTCAGCGTCGGCGTCGACGGCGGGTGTCCCCGCCCGCAGCGCCGCGAGGAACCGGCCGCCCCACTCGTGCAGCCAGCGCGCCCGCTCGGCCTCGGTCAGCGTGGAGTCGAGATCGTCGACGATCTCGTCCGCGTAGCGGGCGAAGCCGTACAGCGCGTGGACGTGGGGCCGCTTCCACCCTGGCAGCAGCAGGGTGGCCAGGTAGTACGTGCGGCCGTGGGCGGCATTGAGCGCCCGGGCCCGCGCGTAGGAGGAACGTAGTCGAGGATCGATGATTCCGGCCGCGTCGAGCTGACCCACGTTAGTCAGCGTAGCCACCCAGCGAGGCGAATATCGACGGCTCCCGTCCGATCGGGGCCGACCTGCCCCGGGACGTCCGGTCGACCCCCCTCGTCGGCGTCGATCCCTTCACGGAAGCCGGGACGCGAACGCCAGGGACGTCGCCGCCGCGGCGAATCCCAGCCCCAGGGACAGCCCGAGGAACCAGGTGGTGACCTCCCGGTATTCGGTCCGGTACCCGATCGAGCTACCGAGCCCCCGGTAGACCGAACGCAGTTCGTCGCCGGAGGTGGCCCGATGGTACGAGCCGCCGGTCTGCTCCGCGATGTCACGGAGCGCCTGCTCGTTGACCGGCACCGGCACCTCCTGACCGCCGACGTCGAGCGTTCCGTCGGCGGTGCCGTAGGCGATGGTGTCCACCGGGATACGGGCTTGCCGTGCCGTCTCGATCGCCTGGTTGTTCGGCCGCCCACGGGTGGTCTCCCCGTCGGAGAGCAGCACGATGGCGGCCGGAGGCGCGCTCTGCCCCGCGTCGGAGAACCGTTTGCCGGCGGTGGTGATCGCCTGGAGCGAGGCGAAGATCCCTTCGCCGACGGCGGTCGCGGGACCGAGCTGCAGGCCGCTGATGCCGGCGCGGACCGACTCGCGATCGGCGGACGCGGGCACCAGGACCGTCGCGCTGCCGGCGAACGAGACCAGCCCGAGGTTGATACGGGGAGGGAGCTGGTCGACGAATGCCGAGGCGCCCTGCTTGGCGGCCGCCAGCCGGGTCGGGGCGATGTCCGTCGCCGCCATCGAGTTGGAGACGTCGATCGCCAGGATGATCGTCGCGCGTTCCCGGGGAACCCGCTCGGCCCGCGCCGGTCGCGACAGGGAGAACACCAACCCGGCGAGGGTGAGCAGCAGCAGCGCCGCCGGGACGTGACGGCGCCACCACTGCGGTCGGCGGGGAAGCACCGAGGACAGCAGCGACGCCGACGACAGCCGGGCGGCATACACCCGCCGCCGCGCCGAGACCAGGACATAGGCGATCAGCAATGCGCCGACCCCCAGGTACAGCCACAGCCAGTGCCCGGCCAGGAAGCTCATCAGGTGCCTGCCCGACTGGTGGCGGGCGCCGCCGTGCCACTCTGGTTGGCCCGACCCACGGGCGGGCGGCGGCCGGCGCCCCGGCCGCGCCGGTTCGCCGAGGCGAACCGGACGATGTCGACCAGCCAGTCCGAGTCGGTGCGCAGGACCAGATGGTCGGCGCCGACCCGGCGCAACGCCAGCGAGACCGCGCTGCGGTGGGCGACGGCGGCCGCGGCGTAACGTTCCCGCAACCGCCGCGACGACGTCGGGACCTCGACGAACGCCCCCGTCTCGGCGTCCACGACGGGCAGCAGCCCGACCGGCGGCAGGGTCAGCTCGAGCGGGTCGACGATCTCGATGGCGAGCACCTGATGCCGCGCCGCGAGCACCCGCAGCGGCCGTTCCCAGCGCAGGTCGGTGGACAGGAAGTCGGAGACGACGACTGCGAGCCCGCGGCGCCGCGGCGGGTGCAGCAGGTCCTCCACCGCCGCGGCGAGGTTGGTGGCCGCCGCCGGGTCGGGCCGGCGGCGGGGCCGGTCGTGCGCGCCGCGAGGCGCGGTGATGAGCGTGTGCAGCAGCGCCCGCAGCCCGTCCCGGCCGGGACGGGCTGGGATCGCCCGTGGACCGGCCTGGGTCAGCGCGATCGCGCCCATCCGGTTGCCGGTGCGGGCGGTCAGGAAGCCGACCGCGGCCGTGGCGGCAATCGCCAGATCACGCTTCTGCCAGGTACCGGTGCCGAACTCGGTGCTGGCGGTGAGGTCCACCAGCGCCCAGGTCTCGAGCTCCCGGTCGGCGATGAGATCGTGGACGTGGGGGACGGTGGTCCGGGCCGTGACGGCCCAGTCCATCCGGCGCACATCGTCACCGACGGCGTACTCGCGGCTCTCGGCCTTCTCGCTGCCCTGACCGGGCAGCAGCCCGAGATGATCGCCGAGGAGCATGCCGTCGAGACGGCGGAGCACGGTCAGTTCGAGCCGGCGCAGGGTCCGCTCCACCGCCGGATCGGTCGCCGACATGGAGCCGGCCCGGAGCCGGCCCGCGGGGTCCGTCATCCGGGCGCACCTTGGTCGAGGTATTCCGGGAAGCCCGAACGCGGGTTCGTCCCCCACCCGCCGGCCTGCGGACCGGCGGGGTAGGAGGGGCCCTGCTGGCGGGGCGCCACCTGAGGCTGCGGAACCACGCCCAGGATCCGGGCGGCGATCGCGTCCGCGGTCAGCCCCTCGGCCAGCGCCTCGTACGAGAGCACCAGGCGGTGGGGCAGGACGTCCAGGGCGACCGCGGCGACGTCGTCGGGTACGACGTAGTCGCGCCCGCGCAGCAGGCCGAGCGCGCGGGCCGCCGCGACCAGTCCGAGCGAGGCGCGCGGCGAGGCTCCGTAGGCCAGGTGGCCCTCGAGCTCGGGTAGGCCCGCCTCGCCGGGGGACCGGGTGGCGAGCACCAGCCGGACGGCGAACTCGATGATGGCGTGATGGACGAACACCTCGTCGGTCCGGGTCTGCAGCCGGGTCAGCGCCTCCGGGGTCAGGACCCGCTCGGGGACCGGTGGCGAGGTGCCCATCCGCCGGACGATCTCGAGCTCCTCCGCCGGGTTCGGGTAGGGGACGTTGACCTTCATCAGGAACCGGTCCCGCTGCGCCTCCGGTAGCGGGTAGACGCCCTCGGATTCGATCGGGTTCTGGGTGGCCAGTACCAGGAACGGCTCGGGAAGCCGGTGGGTGACCCCGCCGAGCGAGACCTGCTTCTCCGACATCACCTCCAGCAGCGCCGACTGCACCTTCGCGGGTGCCCGGTTGATCTCGTCGGCGAGCACGAAGTTCGCGAAGACCGGGCCGAGCTCGACGTCGAACGTCTCCTGGCTCGCCCGGTAGATGCGGGCACCGACGATGTCGGAGGGCACGAGGTCGTTGGTGAACTGGATGCGGACGAACGAACCGCCGACGACGGTCGCGAGGGTCTGCACGGCCAGCGTCTTCGCGACTCCGGGCACGCCCTCCAGCAGACAGTGGCCCCGGGCGAGCAGGGCGACGAGCATGCGTTCGACCATCCGGTCCTGTCCGACGATCACTTTTTTGATCTCGAACAGGGCGCGTTCGAGCAGCGCCGCGTCCGACGTGGTGTCCGGTACGGCGAGGCCGGCCGGGCTGTGCCCCTCGTCCATGGCAGCATTGTCCCAGCCGCATCGTGGAACAGGGTGCCAAAGGACTCGGCACGGCCTGGCCGGATGCCTCTTCTAAGCCGCTCTTCAGCAACTTCTCGGCGCTGGGAAATGTCCGGGGCACTGGGGTGCCAGGCTGCCGGGGTGCGTCCCGGGTCAGCGCAGGGCGCGGGAACGGTAGCCCCGGTCAGCGCCGAGGATCCGCTCCGCGGCCAGCCGGCCGGAGATGAGGACCATCGGGACCCCGACGCCGGGCCGGGTGCCGCTGCCGGCGAACACGACGTTCGCGAGGCCCGGGGCCAGGTTCGAGGGGCGGAACGGGCCGGTCTGGCGAAAGGTGTGGGCCGCCGCGAACGGGGCGCCCGCCGCCATCCCGCGGGCCCGCCAGTCGGCGGGCGTGGTGACCTGCTCCACCTCGATGGCGTCGCCGAAGCCTCGGTAGCCGTGGCGTTCGCAGGTGGCGACCACCTCGTCGCGGTAGCGCGAGTGCAGCACCGACCAGTCGAGCGGGGCGGTGAGGTTGGGTGTGGGGAAGAGCACGTAGTACGTGTGGCCGCCGGCCGAGGCCATCGCGGGTTCGGTGCGTGAGGGGGTGGTGACGAGGAAGGACGGGTCGCTCATCAGCTCGCCGCGATCGATGATCTCGCGGAAGGTCGACCGCCAGGCCCGGCCGAAGTGGATGGTGTGATGCGCGGTGTGCGGGTACTCTACGCGCCCCCCGGCCAGCAGGAGGAAGCACGAGGGCGAGTACCGCAGGCGGCGCAGACGGGCCGGCGCCGTCGAGGGAGGCAGCAGTTCGGTGTAGGCGATCGGCAGGTCGGGGTTGAGCACCACCACGTCGGCGCCGATGCGCTCCCCCGCCGCGGTGTGCACCGCGACCGCCCGGCCGCCCCGCACCTCCACCCGCGTCACCGTGGTCTCGTAGCGCAGGGTGGCACCGTGCTTGGCCGCGGCGCCGGCCAGCGCCTCGGCAACGGCGTGCATGCCGCCGGTCGGGTGGTAGACCCCGGCGACGCAGTCCATGTAGGAGATGACGGCGTAGAGGGCCAGCGCGTCGTGCGGGGCGAGCCCGGCGTACATCGCCTGGAAGGAGAACATCCGCCGGGTCCGCGGGTCCCGCAGATGGCGGCCGACGACGGTGTCGAGCCGGCGGAAGCCGCCGAGGGCGGCCAGCCGGGCGAGCTGCGGGCGCAGCAACGACAGCGGGGAGTCGACCTGCGCGTCGATGAAGTGGCGCAGCTGGGTGCGGAACATCGCGGTGACGACGCCGACGAACCGCTCGAAGCCGGCCGCCTCCGCCGGGCCGCACAACGCCCGGATCTCCTGTGCGGTGTCGGCGGGGTCGGCGCGGATGTCCAGCGACGAACCGTCGGCGAAGAACCCCCGGTACATCGGGTCGAGCCGGGTCAGCGACAGCCAGCGGTCGAGATCCTCCCCGACACAGTCCAGGGCGTCGGCAATCAGCTCGGGCATGGTCAGGACGGTCGGTCCGGTGTCGAAACGATAGTCGCCCAGTGCGAGCAGGCCGGCCCGACCGCCGGGGGTCGCCTCCCGCTCGAGCACCGTCACCTGCCGGCCGGCGCCGACCAGGCGCAGCGCGACCGACAGACCGGCGAGACCGGCCCCGACGATGACGACGTGATCCGTCGCTCCGGTCACCGTGCGCACCTGCCACCTGCTTCCTGGTCGATGGTCTTCCTGGTCGATGGTGCGGTTAACCGAGGTGGTCAGTTGCTCAATGTGAGCGCGAAGTCGCCGCCATGGCGAGTTCCGTCAGGGCGGCGAGGGTCGTGACGTCCAGATCCGCCCGCCGCGCCGCCTCGACCGCTGTGGCGGTCCGGGCGGCGATCCGTTCCTCAGCGGCGGCCACCGCTCCGCTCGCGGCGATGATGTCGTGGGCCTCGGTGACCCGGGCGGCGCGAGCCGCGGGGTTCTCGGCGCGCCGGACCGGCGGGGAGACCAGAGCGCGCAGCCGGGCCGCCGCGGCCGGCTGCGCGCGGGTCAGCGCGAGCGCCAGCAGGCCGGTGGGCCGCCCGTCACGCAGATCCTCCCCGGTGGGTTTTCCCGTCACCGCCGGATCGCCGAACACGCCCAGGAGGTCGTCGCGGAGTTGGAACGCCTCGCCGAGCGGCAGGCCGAACGCCGCGTAGGCCGCCAACAGGTCCGGCGGCGCGCCTGCGAGCAGACCGCCGAGCTGCAGGGGACGGACCACCGTGTAACCGGCGGTCTTGTACCGGGCGATGCGGACCGCCCGCCCGGGACCGAGGCCGCCGTGCGGACCGGCCTCGGCCTGGCCGACGAGGTCGAGGTACTGCCCCGCCATCAGCTCGCTGCGCATCCGCCCGTAGGTGGGCCAGGCCCGGGCCAGCGCCTCGGGTGGCATCCCGCTGGCCGCGAGCAGTTCGTCGGCCCAGGCCAGGAACAGATCGCCGAGCAGGATCGCGGCCGAGCGGCCGAAGTCGGCGGGATCACCCCGCCAGCCGGCGGTCCGGTGGACCCGGGAGAAGCGCCGGTGCGCGGCCGGCCGGCCGCGCCGCGTGTCGGAGGCGTCCATGACGTCGTCGTGGACCAGCGCGCAGGCGTGCAGCAGCTCGAGGGCGGCGGCGGTCACGATCTTGTCGCAGTCCGGGCCGTCCGCCCCTCGCCACCCCCAGTAGCAGAAGGCGGAACGCAACCGCTTGCCCTCCGCCAGCAGGAATTCGGTGGCGATGCGGACGAACGGGATCAGATCGTCGTCGATTCCGCACAGGAGCGCTCCGCGCGAACCGGTGAAGCGCCGCAACACGGCGGAGACCCGCCGGCGCACATCCACCGTCGTGTGGTCTGGCACCGTCGTGTGGTCCGGGACCATCGTGTGGCCGGGGATCGGCGGGCGCCCGGGGTACCGTGCGGTGTGCCCGTGTTCGACACTGCCGTCGTCGTGGTCGCCGTTCTGCTGGTTGCCGCCGCACTGGGCGGATTGACCCTGTTGCGGCTGCCACCCGCGGAGCTGACTCACACTGTCGACGGTATCGACGCCGTGGAGGTCCTGGTGGCCGCCGGCCGCGTCGAGATCTCCGGGCGGGACCGCGAGGACGTGCACGTCGCGCTGACCGTGCGGCGCAGTCCCGGCCGGTCCGTGCCCGCGATCACGAGGGCCGGGACCACGCTGCGGATCGACGGCCGGGCCAGCGATGTGCGGGCCAGGCTGACCGTGCCGCCACGGGTCCGGGTGCGGGCTGAGGTGCTCGCCGGCGAAATCACGCTGTGGGGGGTCGGCGGTGAACTGTCCCTGGTCACCCGCGATGGCACCATCGCCGGGCGGGAGCTCGCGCGCGGTCCGGTCGCCGCGCGCAGCCGGGACGGCGACGTCAGCCTGCACTTCAGCGAGCCGCCGGACGGCGTGCGGGCGCAGAGTGAGACGGGCATGGTCACCGTCATGCTGCCCGAGGGCGAGTACGGGGTGGAGGTGGAGACCGCTGATCCCGGGGCGGCCGACGTGGAGCTGACCCCGTCGGCGCACGCGGCACGCCAAGTGGTGGCGCGCAGCGTGTCCGGGCGGGTGCGGGTCGGTCTCGCCGCGCCGCTGGGACCCTTGTCCATCGGACGTCTTTTGTCTGTCTGCCGTCTATGTGGGCTGTCCCAGCTGGTCCCGCCCAACGAGCCCGTTCCAGCCGGGTTGCCCACCCATGTTGGTGGACTCGACGGATCATGACCCTCGTGGGATCACGCTGGGGATTCGTGGGATCACGCCGGGAAAATGTTGCTGCCCGCTGTCGGGGCCTGATCGGTTGTGTTTCCGACCGGGGGTCCGTCCTCGATCGTGGCCACGCCCGGTCTACCCTCGTGCCATGGCGGCGGTCCGGAGTCTGAGCACGCAACCCACGACGATGGGCGAGTACCTCGCCACCGGTCGTGCCTCCTTCTCCTTCGAGTTCTTCCCGCCGAAGACGCCGGACGGCGAGCGGCAGTTGTGGACGGCCCTGCGCCAGATCGAGGCGCTGCATCCCTCGTTCGTCTCGGTGACGTACGGGGCGGGCGGGTCGACGCGCGACGGCACGATCCGGGTGACCGAGCGGATCGCCACCGAGACCACCCTCACGCCGATCGCCCATCTCACTGCGGTCAACCACTCCGTCGCCGAGCTGCGCCGGGTCATCGGCAACTACGCCGGCGTCGGGGTGCGCAACGTCCTGGCCCTGCGCGGCGACCCGCCAGGGGATCCGCAGGGCACCTGGACCGCCCATCCCGCGGGCCTGCAGTACGCGGACGAACTCGTACGCCTGGTGAGGTCGGTCGGCGACTTCTGCGTCGGCGTAGCCGCCTTCCCCGACAAGCATCCACGATCGGTCGACTTCGACAGCGACGCGCGCTACCTGGTGGGCAAATTCGACGCCGGCGCGGACTACGCCATCACTCAGTTCTTCTTCGGCGCTGACGACTATTTCCGTCTCGTCGACCGGGTCCGCCGGCTGGGCTGCGACAAGCCGATCATTCCTGGAATCATGCCGGTGACGAACGTCGCGCAGATCGTCCGGATGGCGCAGCTGTCCGGTGCGGCCTTCCCGCCGGCGCTGGCCTCCCGGTTGCAGGCCGTCGCCGACGACCCGGCGGCCGTGCGGGCGATCGGGGTCGAGGTGGCGACCGAGTTGTCCCGTCGCTTGCTGGACGGCGGTGCCCCGGGCCTGCATTTCATCACCCTCAACCGCTCCAGCGCCACTCGGGAGATCTACCAGGCGGTCCGGTAACCGGCCGCGGTCCGCGGAGTGGCCGGTCCGCGGAGTGGCCCGGTGGCGCATGGTGGGCCGCTCGCCCGGCCCACCCACGCTCATGCCGCCGGGCCGGCACTCAGTCGTGCTCGTCGTAGGCGTCGAAGACGCACAGCAGCCATTCGTCGCGGAGCGAATGCTCCCGGACCAGCGCGAACCCGGCCTGGTTGGCGGCGTCCACCACCGCCGTCACCAGGCTGAGATCAAGGGTGTTGAAGACCGGGGTGATCCGTACCGCAAGGATCACCTGGTCGCGATGGGCGGAGAAGACCGCCCGCGGGTCGAGGTCCTCAAGGGTCTCCACCACGCCGCCTACCTGTTCGGACACGTCACTCCCGCCACGTCTGGGTGGCACCGCTGTTCTCTCGTGACACCGCTGTTCCTCCGACACCGCGTCTCCCGACCTCGGGCCGGTCCGGTGACCGATCGGCGCCTTCGGTTTCGGTCGCCGGCCGGACGCAGGGTGCCGGTACGGCTCGCGGTAGGGGATGACGAGACTCTATGTCCCAGCATGTCCCAGCGCGAGACGGCGTACCGGACGGATCCTGGCGTACCGGACGCGGCGCTGGCCGTACCGGGTGGAACGGGATGGCCGACGGGCACGATGGCCGACAGGCACGATGGATGACGTGAGCACCCCGGTACCCGGTCGGGACACCTACCTTGCCCAATGGTCGACCTTGCACGGCGGCTACGACCTGGCGCGCGGGCTATGGCTCGTTCGTGCCTGGTTGACGGTGGTCTACTGGGTGGTCAGGCCGCTCGCCGCCCGCGGGGTGCGTGACCGCCGGGGGGGCCGTGCTCACCGCCCTCGCGATTCCCCCGGCCGTGGCTGGTGGCCGGTGGCCGCTGCTGGGGGCTCTGGTGATCGTGCTCAGTGGCCTGGCCGACAACCTCGACGGAGCGGTGGCGATCCTCACCCGGCGCACGAGCGCCTGGGGATATGTCCTGGACTCCGTCGTGGACCGCTGCGGTGACCTGGCCTACCTGCTGGCCCTGTGGTGTCTCGGCGCACCCGGCGGCCTTGTGATCGCGGCAGGCAGCATGCTGGGACTGCTGGAGTACACCCGGGCCCGGGCCGGCAACGCCGGCTTCGACGAGATCGGCGTGGTGACCGTCGGGGAGCGGCCGGCCCGGATCATCATCGCCGCGGTCGGCTCGTTCGGAGCGGGTCTGGTGCCCGGCCTCGCGAACCTCGCCGCGAGTATCGCGACGACCGCGACGCTGGCGGTGTGCGCCGTCGGCTTCTTTCAGCTCACGGCCACGGTCCACGCGACCCTGGCAGCCGGGTCAGGCCGGGCCGATGAGGCCGGCGACGATGCCGGCGGAGAGCACGACGAGCGGCAGCCCACCGCCGGGATGGGTTGATCCGCCGACGAGAAACAGGCCGGGCACCCGGGATGTGTTCGGAGGCCGCAGGAAGGCCGCCCGCACGCCGTTCGAGGATCCACCGTAGATGGATCCGCCCACCGTCCCGGTGGGCCGTTCCAGATCCGCCGGGGTGATGGTCTCGTACCAGCGTAACCGGGGGCGGACGTCGAACCCGCGGGCGGCGAGCACGTCGAGGATGCGCCGGGCGTAGCCGTCGACGAGCCCGGGACGGTCCCAGTCCAGGGTGCCTGCGCCGTCGTGGCCGCCTGCGCCTCGGTGCGGGGGCGCGTTCACCAGGACGAACCACGCCTCGCAGCCCGGCGGCGCGCAGGCCGGGTCGGCGGGCGCGGCAAGGTAGATGGTGGGATCGGCCGCCAGCCGGCCCGCGAAGACGGCATCGAATTCAGCGTCGTAGTCGGCGGGGAAGGTGACCGTGTGATGCCCCAGCCCGGGCGTGCGACCCGTCAGGGCCAGCAGCAGCACGAAGCCGGACATCGACGGCACCGTCCGCCGCAGCCGCCGGCGGCCGGCCCGATCGTTCACCAGCCGGCCGTAGAGCGCCGCCGCGTCGGCGTTCGCGACGACGACGTCCGCGGGCAGCCGGGTACCGTCGGCGAGGCGGACCCCGTCGACCCGCCCGCCGGGGGTCCGGGTCACCGTCAGCACCGGCGCGTCGAGCAGGATCCGGACGCCGCGTTCCTCGGCGCGGCGGGTGAGCGCATCCCCGAGGCGGCGCAGGCCGCCCGCGACGTACCAGCCCCCGAAGCGCCGTTCCGCGTGGACCACCGACACCAGAGCGGCGGGGGCGTGCCGGGGATCGGATCCAGAGTAGGTGGCATAGCGGTCCAGGATCATCCGCAGCCGGGGATCACGCAGGTAGCGCAAGCCCAGCCGGCGCAGGCTCCGGCCGGGCGCGATCGCGGCGATGTCACCGGGTGAGGACCAGGCGAGCCGGACCAGCCCGGTCGCCGACACGGGACTGGACAGGAACGGTCCTTCGGCGGCGTCGAAGACCCGGCAGGCCCGGTCGGTGAGCCGCCGCCAGTCCTCGCCCGACCCGGGGGCGATCCGATCGTCCAGTTCGGCCACGAACGCGTCGTCGTCGGCATGTGCGGCGAGCGTCGTGCCGTCGGCGAACCGGTAGGACGCGATCGGGTCCAGTCGACGCAGCTCCACCTCACCGCGCAACGGCCCGCCGGTCGCGGTGAACAGGTCCTCGAACACGCCGGGCATGGTCAGCAGGGACGGGCCGGTGTCGAAGCCGAACCCGTCGCGCTCGTACCAGCCGAGCTTGCCTCCGGTCCGCGACGACTGCTCGCAGACCGTCACGTCATGCCCGGTGGCGGCGAGCCGGGCCGCGGCTGCCAGCCCGCCCACACCGGCGCCGATCACCACAACACGGGCCATGCGACGACTGTACGAGCTGCTCCTTCCCGGTTATCCACGAGGAAGGAAACGGGCATCGAAGCCTCGAGAAGGAGAAGGAAGCCGCCGGAAGGACGACAAGGGAAGCCTCTGGCGGGGTGAGGAAGGGTGGACCAGCGGTCAGGGGCAGCGGGTAACCGGTCGTCCCTTCCACCGGGCGGTACCCCGCCGACGACGCCACCACGACACCGCCGTCAGGTAGCCCAACAGGCTCACGGAAGCCGGATGAGCGGCGGCGTCAGGCCAGCTCCGGCCGCCCGTGCGGCGGGCGGCGAGCACCCGGCCGGCGACCCCGGCGAGGTACCCGACCGCGCCCGGGCCCGAGCCACCCAGTGCCGCCACCGCCGGCACGACGAACAGCCAGGCCAGCACGCCGATCTGCCCGGCGCTGCCGAGCGTGCTTCCACCGGCGACGGCCAGCGACTTCGCGTAGCCGTCCCGCAGCTGTGACCATCCGGAGTACATCCGATTGACCGCGAGGTCGGTGCCGTCCGCGACCACTCCCCGCCCGCCGGCACGCTTGAGCCTCCGCAGCAGGGCGACATCCTCGATGACCTGGTCCCGGACGCCCTCGTGGCCGCCGGCCCGGCGGTAGGCCGCCACGTCCACGGCCAGCAGCTGTCCGCCCGCCGCGGAAAGCGATGGCCGGGTGGAGCGTTCGGCCAGCCGCAGCGGCAGCAGCGCCAGCCACGACCACTGGAGCAGGGGTTGGATCAGCCGTTCGGCGACACCGGCCGCCTCCTGGCGTGGGTAGGGCGAGACGAGGTCGAGGCCGGCGTCCCGCAGGAGGAGAACGGTCCGCGCGACGCGGTCGGGGGCCACCGTGACGTCGGCGTCGACGAAGACGAGGACCGTGCCCGTGGCCGCCGCCGCGGCCCGGGCGCAGGCGTGCGGTTTGCCGAGCCAGCCGGCGGGGGCGCCGCACCGCGCAGCGCGACGATCCGGTCGTCCCTCGCCGCCCACCGAGCGAGGATCTCCCCGGTGCCGTCGGTGGAACCGTCGTCGTAGACGAGGATCTCGAGGTCGGGCACCCACTGCGAGCCGAGCAGGGCCGACAGGCAACGCGGCAGGCTCCCGGCCTCGTCGCGGACGGGTAGCACGACCGTCACCCGTTCGCGTACCGGCCGGGCCGGCGGTGGGACGCGTAGCAGCCGCGCGTTCACCGCCGTGTGCACGGCGATGGCGCTGGACGCCACCGCGGCGGACCGTACCGCACCCGACCAGCATCGGCCGGCGAGCCACCGGGCCGGGGATCCCGGTACCGTCCGTCCCGTCCGGTGCCTCGTCCCGCGCCCCGTCCGCCACGGCGCCGTCATCGTGGTGGGGAGCCCGCCGGGACCGGGCGGTCCCCGGCCCGGGCCGCCGCGACGAGCGCCGCCCCCATCGCGATCCCGCCGGCCACGGCTACACCGGGACGGTCGAAGAAGGTGAGGTTCGCCAGCGTCGAGGAGACGTAGGCCCACAGGAGAAGGGCGAGCGGAGCGCGATCGTCGCGTGCCGTGCTCCCGGCCCGGTCCGGAAGCGCCGTCAACGCCGCGGTCATGGCGATCGCGACGGCCACCCATCCGGCGGTGTTGGTGAGCGGGATTCTGTTGAGCGCCGGGCCGCCGCCGAGCCACCGCCAGTACCCCGCGGTGACCATCTGCGGGTCGATGAAGAGATCCCAGGCCGCGAGGACGAGCGCGGCCAGCACGACGGTGCGCGCCCGGCCGCGGTGGTGGCGACGGGCCAGGACATATGCCGGGTAGGTCATCATCGCCCAGGCCATCGGCACCACGACCGGGACGCCGTACAGGCGGGTGCCCAGGGCGGAGCCGTAGGCGTAGCGGCCGAAGGGCCAGCCGGTGTGCACGCCCACGGTCTCCACGAGCAGCCCGCCGCCGACGGTCACGGCGAGGAACCCGGCGGTCCACGCTCGGCCACGGGTGAGCAGGGCGTGGCTCACCGAGGAGGCGAAGAACAGCACGATCGAGGCGATGGCGAGCGCCGCCCCAGCGGATCCGGTGACCAACGGACAGGGGAGCTGCACCGCCACGGTGGCCGCCGCGAAGATCCACGGCATCGCGGTGAGCCGCGCCGGCGGTCATCGTACCGGTGCGTGCCGGTCGGCTCCTTCGGCGGAGGCGCCGTCGGGACAGGCGGGGGAGCGTCCGTGGAGCTCCTTGCCGAGCACGGCGTAGGGGGTGAGGGTCCCGGGGAACTGGAAGTCGGACAACAACGGGACGAATCCCTCATGGTCGTACAACCGGCGTGCCGGACTACCCGGGGGTTCGAGGGCGGACAGCGCGGCCGTGCGTTGCGGGGCCCCGCGCAGCAGCTCCCGCAGTATGGTGCGCCCGATCGCTCGGCCCTGGTAGGCGGGCAGGACGTGCAGCTCCACGATCTCGAGGCAGTCGTCGAGCCAGTACGCGGCCGAGTCCGGCGGGAGCGCGTCGGCGACGACGTCGTGCCACCACTGGCCGACCCGGCCGGGCAGTGCGTAGGTGATCCCGACGAGTTCGTCGTCGGGTGTGACGGCCGCCACGGCGCGAAGGTCCCGCCACTCGAAGTGCCGGCGCGCATGGGCGGCCCGGTCCCGGGCGGCCCGCGGCGGGTCAGGCTCATGATGATCGAGGAAGGCGGCCTTGTAGACCGCGATGACATCGTCGAGCCGGGTGCGCATCCGGCTCGGGGACCAGCGGACTACCCTCACGCCCACGTCGGTCACCGGCGTCGCCTCCTGTCCGCGCCCGGATCGCCGACCTGGCCCCACGAGTCGGGTCCGGCGAGCCAGGAGGCTGGGGCGCACCATCACGTCGCTCGACGATAACCCGCCGCTCGCCGGCACTGCTCGGCGATGGGAATTACTGCTACGTAACGTCATTCCACTGATGTGGAGGGTGCTACCTCCGGATGGGTGGGAGACCCGCCCGATCACCGGCCATGGCGAGTGCGGCGCAGCGCGGCGTGCCGGCGAGGAGGTCGGCCACCAGCATGGCCACCGCCGGGGCCTGCACGGTGCCACCCGCGTTCGTCCCTGCCGCCACGATCACCCGGCCGCCGTGGTCTGCCACGGCCTCGACAAGGGGGATGCCGTCCGGGGTCGCCGGGCGCTCGCAGACGCGGACGTCGAGCATCTCCACGGTGCCGTCAGGCCGGCGCAGCGTCGGGAACAGGCCGGCGGCCGCCTGCTCGAAAACCGCGCGTAGGCGGGCGACGCCGCTGTCCGCGACCGCCCGCACGGCGGTGCCCAGATACCCGAATCCGCCGCTGACATGGATCCTGGCACCATCGGCGGACAGCGTCACATTGATCACACCGAGGGGATCTCCGGCGTGGACCTTCACCGGCCGTCGCAGACCCGGGTTCGGCAGGGTCAGTGAGAGGCCGAGCAGATGCGCGACGGCACCGGCGCCGGGCCAGGCGGCGCCCAGCAGCCGCTGCAGATCGCGGCCGGCCACGGTCACCACGGCCCAGCCGGTACGCAGGGTCGAGCCGTCCGCGAGATGCAACCGGACCCCGTTCCCGGCTCCGTTCCCGGCTCCGCTCCCGGTCTCGTGCCCGGCCTTGTTCCCGTTGCCGTCGAGGCTCCGGTCGATGCCGGTCTCGATGCGTTCCACCCGGGTGCCGGCGCGCACCTCGACGCCCGCGGCCCGCAGCCGGTCGATGAGCACCGTGGCCAGATCGTGGATGTTGACCGCGTAGCCGTCCACCTCGACCGCCCCGGCCACCTCCCGGGCGCCGCCGGGCAGCGGGACCGAGCAGCCTAGCGTGGGCCAGCCGCGAACCAGATCCGCCCGGGACAACCGAACGACCCGCCCCCCGCGGCCCGCTGCAGCTGCAGCTGCTCGCCCGCGGCGAGGTCGCCCGGACCGAGATAGATCCGCGGGAGGCGGGCGTCCCAGCGCAACCCGCACCCGGTACCGAGCCCGTCCCTGCCGTCGGCGAGCGCGAAAAGATGCTCCCACCCGCGCAACCCCAGCCGGTTCAGGGCGATCACCAGGTCCCGGGCCACCGCGTGCAGCCCGGGATGGTCGGCGCACTGCTCGAAGGCGCTGGCCTAGGCCCTCTCCGGCTCCGACAGCGACTCCGGGTCCCGTAGCCGCCAGCCGCCAGCCGCCGTGCGTCGGATCGCGGTCGAGAACACCCACGCGGCTCGCGTCCGCCTGCGGCAGCGTCTCGGTCGCCGATAGGTGCCGGCCGTTCGTCCCCGCGAACGTCGTGCCCTGGGCGGCAGGGTCCGCCCGGTCGGCCGGCGCGGCGTCGAGGACCCGGACGGGGTGGCCCCGCAGCCGCAGCACGAGCGCGATCGTGAGTCCGACGATCCCGCCGCCGACGACCACCACGTCGTGCTTGTCGACGGCGGAACCGTCAGGGGCCGGGTCCTCGCCGACCCCGCGGCCGGTGCCCCGCGGATCGCCCCGACGATCGGCCAGGTCATGACGATCGCCCTTCGGGCCGTGCCCGGCGAGGTCGTGCCCGGTGAGGTCGTCCAGGTCGGCCCGCCCGACCACCGCGAGGAACGCCTGATCGAGATCGTCGCTGCAGGCGGGACTGTGCATCGCTACGGAGCAGAGAGTGAACCCGCGCCGCAGCTCCCCGCCGTCCTCGGCGATCCGCCCCGCGAGCAGCCCGCGGACCGGGCCGAGGAACCGGGGGGCGTTGTCGATCACGACCTCCAGGTCACGGCGGTCGTAGGCGTCGACCAGCGCCCGGTCGGTGAAGACGTCCGGTTCGCTGACTGACACGAGTCGGCGGCCGGTGAACGCCTTGACGTGCCGCATGTCGATCATGCCGGCGGACATCCGGGACCCGCCGTGCACGAGGGGCGCGGCGATGCTGATCAGATCGGCGGCGTCGAAGACGTCCTCGACGGTGCGGGCGACGTGGATCCGGTCGACCGGCAGTCGGTGCTTCGCCGCCCAGAGCGCGGCCGTCGCCGGCTTCGCCGCGAGCGAGGGAGCGTGTACGGCCAGATGCCAGCCGCGTGCGGCGCCCTCCCGGGCGACCCGACTGTTGATGTTTCCGGCGCCGACGAGGCCGAGCACGCCCGGCCGGTCGGTGCGCGTGGCGGCCCCAGCCGGCTCCGCGCCGGATGCGTCGCCGAGCGGGTCGAACAGCCGGTCGACGATGAACCGGGCGACGTGCCGGGCGTTGACCTCGGGGGTGTTGCACACCTCGATCCGGTGGCGCGCCGCAGCGGCCAGGTCGACGGCGGCGAGGGAGGTGCCCCGGCGGACCAGCAGCAGGCGTCGGTCCCGGCCGGCCTCCGCCGGGTCCGTGCGGACCGCGGTGGCCCACTGTTCGAGTGCCGGTCCATCCACCGCGTTCACCCCGACGACGAGGGTGTGCGGCCGCAGTTCGACCAAGGCGTCGGCTAGGCCCGTCGGCTGGGTGGCCAGCTCCGGGCGTAGCCGGGCGGCGTCGTGCCGAGTGACGAGCCGCGCGACCCGTTCGCTCACTGGTGTCGCGATCAGAACCCGACGGCGGGGGGCTGCGTCCAAGGCGCCTGCTCGCGGGGTGCCTGCTCGCGGGGTATCGACATGCGGCTTGCTTCACCTGGTTCGTAGGAAGGTGCGGGGCGTAGGAAGGTGCGGGCGGCCCCTTCACGGTGGCGGGTGCCGTTCAACGGGGCGTCAAAGCAGGCCGTGTCCCCGCCCGGATACGGCGGGGGTCGTGGACGGATCTTCAACGCGGCGTCAACGTCGGCTCGGGGCTGACCTGCAGGAGAGGATCCCGCCCGCCCAGCGTCCCCCGCGAGCCGAGCACCGCGAACCGCGCGAACAGTTCCTCGCTGTACCAGCCGACCAGCGGTGTGCGCCGGACGACCTCGCTGTGCGCGGGGCGGCTGTAGGCGAACCTGCGCAGCGACGCCGCGTCCTGCCAGAGGCTGAACGTTCCCTGTAAGCCGATCGGCGCCTCCCGGATGCCAGCCGCGAAGATCAGACCCTCGGCCTCGGCGAGGTCGACCGCCGCTGCCGGCACCGCTCGGCGGAAGGTGAGCGTGTGCCGCAGGGTGACGCGGGCCCAGGTGATCACCGCGACCGCCGCGGGGGCGCTCGCGGGAGACGGAACGTTCGACGCTGCCGGGTTGCCGAAGGGCTCCTGCCGTGACCACCGCCCACGTGACGACAGCGGGTGAAGGTCGATCCGCCAGCGTTCCTCGGCCAGTGATGACCATGCCCGCACCGACGCGGATCGTTCGAAGGAACGGGCCGCCGACGGGGAGGACCAGACGGCGACCATCGCCCACTGGCACGGATCGGCGTCCCGCAGGGTGAAACTGCTCGCCGAACCGGTGCCCAGCAGTTTTGCGAAGGTCAGTCCCGGTGTGTGCCGCAGGGCGGTACGGTCGGTGGCCATCCGCGCCAGGGCGTAACCGATCCGTCGTCGGGGCACCCGCCAGAAGTCGACGGTGACGAGCGTGCTCATCGCCGCACCGACGACAGGCGCAGCAGGCTGTCACGGACGGCCCCGTACTTGTCGGCGAAGGCCGTGGCCACGGCCCCGGCGCCGTCGTTGTCGTTGTCGTTGTCGTTGTCGCGCAGGGGTACCACCCGGCACCGCCCGGTTCCAGCCAGTACATGCCGACCGTCGCCCGCCACCTCGGCGAGCAGGCCGTCCGGACCGCCGCGGCCCAGCAGCGCGACGAGGTCGGGGGAGGAGACGTACACCGCCCCGTCGAGGCGCACGAACTCGGCCTGTACCTCGAGATGGGCCGCGTCCGACGGGAAGACGCGCAGCGGCACCCGCAGGTAGTCGTCCAAGGCGGTGCTCCCTTCCAGACTCCAGAGCCGTTCGAAGTGCTGTTCGACGAACTGGACCAGGGTGGAGGAGATGGCCGCCTCGTGCTGGGTCGCGGCGGCCGAGGAGTACCCGACGGGGAACGTCGAGACCAGCGCCCCGGTGCCCCAGCGGTGATACGTCGTCAGGGGCTGTTCGGTGTAGAGGCGGACCGCGAGCCGGGGGCGCAGGACGGGAGCGAGCCGATCTCGCAGTGCCTCGAGGACCAGCAGGTTCGGGTGGATCATGCCCGGTACGTCGACGCTGCGCAGGAGGTCGGCGGCTCGTCCGGCCACGGCCGGGGAGTCCGGGTCGAGTAGGAGTACCTGAATGATCGCTCCGGCGTCGACCGCCGCGAGCACCGCGTCGGCGAAGGCGGTCCGGTGCTCGGGGGTAGCCAGATCCGTCCAGGTGTTGAGTAACCGGACGCTGCGCCGGGACGAGGCGATCCGGGCGATGAAGTACGCCGGGTCGAACGTGCTGAGCAGCCGCCCGCTGGTGAACTGGGTGGGCTCGGCCGTGACCGGTGCGCTCAGCCGTTCCTCGGCGGCCGGCAGTTCGGGGGAGCCCCGCTGACGCAGGAGCGTGATGCCCTGCTGCCAGGATCGCCGCGCCGCTGGATGGTCGTCCATTTGGGCGAGGATGTCACCCCGGCGGATGAGCACACGTGGCTCCCAGCGGGTGTCGGGTAGCTCGGCGAGCAGCGGCAGGCTCTCGTTGTAGCTTGCCAGGGCCCGGTCCAACCGGTGCTGGAAACGGTGGAGATCGCCCAGCCGGCGCAGGGCCAGCGCCTCCAGCGGACGGTTGCCGAGTTCGCGGGCGATCGACAGGCTCATCGTCAGGCAGTTGATGCCGTCGGTGAGCTCGTTGCGGTCGCCGTGGACCATGGCGACGTTCACCAGGGTCTCCGCCTCGGCCTTGCGGGCGCCGGCCCGGCGCATCATCTCCAGGCCGGCCTCGAAGTGGACCAGGGCCGTGGAGAACTCCCCCCGACCGCGGCAGGCGTCGGCCAGCCCGCGCAGCGTCCGGGCCTCACCCAGCTCGTCGCCGAAGTCGGCGAAGATCTCCCGGGCCCGGGTGAGGCGCTCCGTGGCCAGCGCCAAGTGGTCGACCGTAGCCCGGTAGACCTCGACCGCCGGTTGACCGTCGGGGTCCGTGCCGTCCGCGTCCAGTCGCCAGAAGGCGTCCTCGAAGGCCAGCGTGACGTCGCGCTCGGCGAGGTTGGTCAGCAGCGTCGCCTCGGCGAGGCGGTGCCCGGCCCGGCGGGCCGCGGCCAGCCCCAGGACGTGGCTCTGCTCCCAGTCGCCCCAGTGCGCCGCGAAGGCGTAGAACTCGGCGGCCTCGGTGGCGAGCAGCCAGGTCGGCTCGTCGAGACCGGCCGCGTGGGCCTGGTCGATCAGGCTCATGAGGTTTCCTCGTTCCCCGCCGAACCAGACCAGCGGCTGACCGACCAGGTCGGCGACGCCTGCCTGTTCAAACCGAAACACGGCCCCCGTCGTGAGCGCCGCCACGTCCTCGGCGACGGGGGTAAGGGTGCGCACCTCGCCGGGGCTG
>NZ_CDWRCL010000031.1:17108-27550 GCF_977927575.1 Frankia sp. CcCS3 | reverse complement strand
CCTCGCACCCGCCCATCTCGTCCTCCACGCCGGGCCCCTCCACGTCGAACATGGCCGCCAACTCCGATCGCTGGGCCGTCACGAGTTCATTCTCAGCCACCTGCACATGATCGAACAGGCTGGTCGGGATCGGATTCGGCAGCGCGACGCACTGCGCGCGCAGCTCGTGCGCGAAGGCGTCCGCCTCGATGGCCAGCTGCCGCAGACTCTCCTCGGTGAGCAGGCCCCGCGCTGTCAGGTGGGCGCGCATCCGGTCCAACGGATCACGCCGACGCCACATGCCCAGTTCACTCTCCGGACGGTAGCGGCTGGGATCGTCTGCCGTGGTGTGCGGATTCATCCGGTAGGTCACGGCCTCCACCAGCACCGGGCCACGCCCGGCACGCGCGGTCGCCAGGGCCCACTGGGTCACCGCGAGACACGCCAGCACGTCGTTGCCGTCCACCCGCACGCCCGGGAAGCCGAAGCCGGCGGCCCGGTGGACGATCTCGATTCGGCTCTGGCGCCGAGCGGGCGCTGAGATGGCCCACTGGTTGTTCTGGCAGAAGAACACCAGCGGAGGCGCGAACACGCTCGCCCATCCGAACGCCTCGCTGACGTCGCCCTCGCTCGACGCCCCGTCACCGAAGTACGCAATGGCCGCGTCGTCGGTGCCGTCCCGGGCGATTCCCATCGCGTAGCCGGTGGCGTGCAGCGCCTGCGAGCCCACGACGATCGAGTAGAGGGCGCATCCGTGAGTGTCCGGATCCCAGCCACCGAGCGTCGTGCCGCGATAGATCGCCAGGATTTCCCTCGGCCTGACTCCCCGGCACCAGGCCACCCCGTGTTCCCGGTACGACGGGAACGCCATGTCGCCAGGCCTCAGCGCCCGGCCGGATCCGACTTGGGCCGCCTCCTGGCCCCGCAGGCTTGCCCACAGCCCCAGCTCGCCCTGGCGCTGCAGGCTGGTCGCCTCTTCGTCGAACCGGCGGATGAACACCATGTCCCGATACAGCCCATACAGGTCGTCGTCGGTCAGATCGGCGATCTGGGCGGCCAGATCGGCGGCTGTCCGGGGCGGGTCCGCTCCCGCGGCGCCCGCCCCGCCGGCGCGGGCTCTGGAGGGATCGGGCCCCGGCGCATCGGGCCCGGCTGCCGTCGTCGTGGACGCGGTGGTGATCCGGTGGCCGGCCGGGGTGAGCAGCTGCATGAGCTCCGTCACACTCGCCAACGATAGACCTTGGACGGACAGTGGCAACCGGATCCGGCGGTCCCGCCGTGACGAGTGACCATCGCTCCTGCTCGGTACGGTTGCGCGGTGACGAGTGCGCAGCACATGACCCGCCCGCCGGCCCGGCGTGAGATCGGCAAGGTGGGGATCTGGAGTGGCCAGTTCGACTTCTCCCCGGCCGCGGTCGTCCGGGAGGCGATCGCAGAACTCGACGATCTCGGTTATCCGACGTTGTGGACCGGTGAGGTCAAGGGGCGCGAGGTGTTGGTCACCGCCGCTCTGGCGCTCGAGGCCACCTCCCGGATGACGATCGCGACCGGGATCGCGCAGATCCTCGCCCGTAACCCGCTCACCATGACCGCTGGTCAGCTGGCCCTCGCCGAGGCGTACCCGGACCGGTTCCTGCTCGGACTCGGGGTGTCCCACGCCGAGCTGATGCACATCCGGGGCGCCTCCTACACGCGCCCACTCGCCCAGATGGCGGCGTACCTCGACGAGATGGACCGGATGGCGGTCGAGCAGTACCGGGCCGTGCCACCGCCCGGTGTCCCGCCACGGGTGCTCGCCGCGCTCGGTCCGAAGATGCTCGGCCTCGCCCGGGACCGGGCCGACGGCGCCCACACCTATTTTGTGCCACCCGAGCACACCGCTGCCGCCCGGGACATCCTCGGGCCCGACAAGCTGCTCGTCCCCGAGCAGGCGTTCGTCCTGCACACCGATCCGGAACAGGCCCGTGAGCTCGCCTGCCGGCACACCGGGTCCTATCTTCGGCTGCCGAACTACACGGCGAACCTGCGGCGTTTCGGGTTCGACGACGACGATCTCGCCGGCTCGGGCTCGGACCGCCTGGTCGACACGATCGTCCCCTGGGGGGACGCGGACGTTCTGCTCGGGCGGATCAAGGAGCATCTCGACGCCGGGGCCGATCAGGTGGCCGTGCAGGTGCTTGACTTCGACCGCCGTGGGCTGCCGCGTCGGCAGTGGCGCGAACTGGCACCGGTGCTGTCGGCACTCTGACGTCGGACGGACCGCGGCGGTCGAGCTCGGGATCATGGGAACGGCCGGGACGCGGCCGGTTTGCGAGTGGCTCGTCGTGGCGTGGTCGTCACGGAGGGGGGAGCCTGGCGTGGAGCGGGGTGCAGCCAGCCGGCGTGCTCGGTGCGTTCGGTGCAGAGGAGGGCGCACGGCCGTCGCCGGTGGCGTCGCCGTCATCGTCGGGTTCATGTTCGTCGCCTGTGCCGTGCCCTACGGCGAGGACCGTCCGAGGCCGACGCCGCACGCCGACGGTGCCTCCGCCACCACCGGTCCCCCGGCCGGGGCCACTGCGGCCACCGCGGGAGCCGCACCCGTCGGTGACGGCCCGCGGCGGCCGACGGGGCAGCCGGTCACCATCGCCTTCGGCGGCGACATCCACTTCGAGGGTGCTCCCGGTCCGCGGCTCGCCGCCGATCCGCGGACGGCGATCGGACCCATGTCGGCGGCCCTGACCGCGGCCGATCTCGCGATCGCGAACCTGGAGACGGCGGTGACGGACCGTGGCGCCGCGGCCCAGAAGGCGTATGTGTTCCGGGCTTCGCCCACCGCGTTCACCGCGGTACGGGCGGCCGGCATCGACGTCGTCACGATGGCCAACAACCATGGCATGGACTACGGCATCGAAGGCCTGCAGGATTCGCTGCGTTACGCCCGGGATGCGCACTTTCCGCTCGTCGGCATCGGCGTGGACGACACCGCCGCGTACGCCCCGTACATGACGACGGTCAAGGGGCAGCGTATCGCCGTCCTCGGGGCCACCCAGGTGCTCGACGACGAGTTGATCGCGGCCTGGACGGCGGGTCCGAACAAACCCGGCCTGGCATCGGCAAAGGAGGTCGATCGGCTGGTGCGAGCCGCGCGGGCCGAGGCGGACACGGTCATCGTCTTCCTGCACTGGGGGACTGAACAGCAGCAGTGCCCCAACGAGGCACAGCGCGCCCTGCTCCCCCGGCTGGCGGCCGCGGGCGCGGACGTCGTCATCGGGAGCCACGCCCACGTTCTGCTGGGCGCCAGATGGGCCTCCGACGGAGTGTACGTCGGCTACGGGTTGGGGAACTTTGTGTTCTATTCCTCCGGCGCCGGCCGGAACACCGAGTCCGGGGTGCTGGAACTGACCGTCGCTGGCCGGGCGGTCATGGCCGCTGCCTGGCTACCCGCCCGGATCGTGGGGGGCACCCCCCAGCCGGTGACCGGTGCCGCGGGAGCCCGGGCCCTGGCGAACTGGAACGCCCTGCGCGCCTGCACCGGCCTCTCGGCGACGGCACCCTGACCGACGGCTGCGCGCACTGTGCCCCGCGGTGCGTCCCCTGCTCCGCCGGGAACCTCGCTCAGGTGGCCGGTCGGGCCGCGCAGGTGGCACAGGTGCCGTAGATCTCCACAGTGTGCACGACGTCGACGAATCCCTCGGCGTTGGCAACCTTGGCGGTCCACGCCTCGATCTCCGGTCCCGCGATCTCCACCGTCCGGCCGCAGGAGCGGCAGACGAGGTGATGGTGATGGTCGTCAGAGGCACAGCGCCGGTAGACGGTCTCACCGTCGTCCCGGCGGATCATGTCGACCTCGCCGCGGTCGGCCAGCACCTGCAGATGGCGGTACACCGTCGTGAGCCCGACCGCGGCGCCCTGCGCCCGTAGCCGGGCGTGCAGATTCTGGGCGCTGGTGAAGGCGTCGGTCTCGGCAAGCGCGGCGGAGACGGCGTCGCCCTGCCGGGTGGCACGCACGGCCGTCCCCCGGCTCGGCGCCGGACGGCGCTCTGCCGTCTCATCCCGCTGGTTGCGAGGGTCGCGGGCCGGCCGGCCCGTGCCGGCCGACCTGGTGTCGTTCCCCGCGGTGCTCACGTCGCTCCCTTCGCTGCCGTTCAGTCTGTCTGGTCGGTTCAGTCTGTTGCCGGTGTCGCCCTTACCGTCCGTGCCTCTCATCCCGACTGTGCCGTCCGTCCCGCCCGGAGCGTGCACCAGCCGTGGGGTCGGCTCGGACCCGTGAGCTTCTTGGGGTGTACGGGCCACGTTCTCACTTTCTCATCTCCTCGCCGCGCTGGGCGTGCCTGGCGACGGGAATGGGCACGCGTCCGTTGAACATTATTGACAATGGTTTTCATCCCGGATGTGCTGGGCGGAGGTGTGAATGCGCTTGCGACCTGATCGCAGGAAAGTCCTGAGGTAACTCGCTGCCACCCGTTGCCATTCCCGAGCTCGTGGCGGCGATCCGCTGACGGCCGCACGCTGACGGCCGCACCCACCGGTGATCTGCGACGCTCCGAGGCATAACCTTCGCCCAGAGTAGATCCAGGGCGGAGGGATGCATGGCGGGGCGTAGCGGCCGACCTGGGTGGTTGCGGGAACCGGATCCGCTCCAGAACCCCATCGGTAGTCGGCTCGCCATTCTCGGCGCGATCGTGCTGGTGATTGGCGGGGGAGCGGCGACCCTGACAGGCGGTGCGGACTCGGCGTCCGGGCTGCCCGCGTCGACCACCGGCGGCTCTGCATCCACCGCGAACGGCTCTGCATCCACTGCGAATGACTCTGCCGAGCTGGCCTCCTGCTACCACGGCAGCGAGGGTCTGCGGACCCGGGTCGCCACGGACGTCGCGGCGGCCCGAGCGTATCTGGCCGCCCAGGACGGCGCTTCCCTGCGGCCCGTCTGCGTCTCCCTCGGCACCGACACGCAGGCGGCGCTGACCGCGCCGGTGCCGCCGACCGCGGCCGCGCAGGCGCGGTTCGATGCCGGCGGCAGGGACTATGCCGCCGCTGCGGCGTCCTGCGGGCAGCTCTTCGACGGCACCCGGATCCAGGTCGGCGTGCTGCAGCAGCGCATCGCGTCGTCGTTGGCGGACGGTGACCGGGAATGGGGGGCGCTGGCCGCTCTCATCGGACAGCCGATGGCGACTGCGAGTCCCCCCGCGGCGTCGGGGCGCAGCGGGTGAGGCCGTGCAGGGTGCCGGTGAGCGGAAAGGTCCGGATCTCTTGCTCACACCATCCGGCCTGCCGCAGGGACGCGAGTTCGGCGGCCGTGCCCCGGAGGTCGTAGGCGAGGATGAACAGCAGGATCCGGTCCGGCGGTTGCGGGCGGCTGCGGATCGCGCCGTCCGCGCCGTCCTTCCCGATCACGCTCAGGAAGGTTGTCGCCGATCGGGGTACCCGGGGCCCGATCGGCGGTCCCCCGGGCGATGCGTCGTCGCTGAGGTCCATGGCGTAGAGCCAGCCCGCTCGCGCCAGTCGGCCGCCGACGATGACGAGATCGCCCGCCCGATACTCGGCGCGGGCGGCGATCGTCGCGTCGACCATGGCCTCGATCGGACGGGGATCGTGGCGTTCGTCCCACAGCGTGATGGTCCCGCCGACCGCGCAGACCGGCATCACCGCCAGCGCGATCAGGCCGACGGCCGCGGGAAGCCGCGCCGGCCCGACCGGCCTGGCTGCCTGGGCCGTGCGGGCCAGGCGGGCCGTGCGGGCCAGGTCTGCAACGCCGACCGCGACGATGATGGTGAGCAACGGAACCAGAAACAGACTGGTCCGACAGGCCCCGAAGGGCCAGTAGCGTCCGGCGCTGGCCGCGAGCTGGAGCAGTTCGGCGCCGATCAAGGCGACGATAAGGATCATCCCGTCGGGGCGTCGGCGCAGTACCCGGACTCCGAGCGCCAGCGCAACCGCCGTGGCCGTCCCGACGAGCAGCGTCGGGAGGCGATGCCCCTCGAGGAGGGAGTGCACCAGATTGGGGTCATAACGGTCGATCCCGGGCGGAGCGCCACCGAGAATCGCGCCGGTCTGTTCGAGCGTGAACCGCAGGCCGCCAAGGATCCCTCGATCGGCGAGGAAGTGATCGTCCCAGAAATGGCTCGCCCGTTGACTGGACTGGTGCGCCACAAAGATCATCATGTGGGCGCCGGCCAGGAGGAGGGCGGGGCCCACCCGTCCGGCGGTGCGTACCACGGTGCGTCGGGGCACCGCGCGGACCAGGTCGTAGCCAGCGAGGGGAACCAGCAGAAACACCGCGGGCAGCGACAGCAGCGCCAGCGCCCCGGCCGCGGTCCGGCGTGGGAGCGTGGCCTGTCCTATCCACAGCGCGATCACCGCGAGGGTGACCACCGCATCGAGGACGTAGGGCTTGAGCTGTGTGCCGGTGTCGACGACGGTGCCGGCGAGGGCGGCCGTCACCGCGGCGGCCACGGCCGGCACCCGGCCGGTGAACCGCCGCGCGAGCAGGAAGCCGCCCGCAGCGAGCAGCGGTAGCCAGATTCCCGCTCCGACGAGCCGGAGCGACCAACTGTGCCAGCCGAGGATGGTCCCGGTCAGTCGGGTCAGCGCCAGTGAGCCGACCGAGGACGGGGTGTTGGCCGCCGTCAGTTCCGACCAGAACGTCGGCCACGGTTCCCCCGCGAAGTGCGGGCGCCACAGCTCGTCGTACCAGAGCGGACGATCGATCCGGGCTCGCAGCGCGATCTGCGCCCCGATCGTGGCGGCGACCAGCAGACCCACGAGCAGGACGTCGCCACGCCGTTTTTCCACAGATTGTCCACAGGGCGTTGGTGTCCTGTGGACAACCTCCCCGATGGTGTCGATTGCTCCGTCAGTTCTGTCGCTGGGAGGGGTGCTGTCGCTGGGAGGGGTGTTTGTAGGAGGCCAGGAAGCGATCGATCCGGCCGATGGCGTCCGTGAGATCGTCCACCGCGGGCAGGGTCACGATCCGGACATGGTCGGGATGCGGCCAGTTGAAGCCGCTGCCCTGGACGAGCAGGATCTTCTCGGCCAACAGCAGATCGAGGACGAACCGCTCGTCGTCCCGGATCGGGTAGACGGCGGGGTCCAGTCGGGGGAAGGCGTACAGCGCCCCCCGCGGCGGGACGCACGACACCCCGGGGATGTCGTTGAGGAGCTTCACGACCGTGTCTCGTTGTTCGCGCAGCCGGCCGCCGGGCAGGACGAGGTCCCCGGCGCCGCCGTCCTCCGTGAGGGCGGCGACCGTGGCGAACTGCCCGGGCGCGTTGGCGCACAGGCGCATGTTCGCGAGGATGTTCACTCCCTCGATGTAGCTCGAGGCGTGGCCGCGCGGACCGGACATCACCATCCACCCGGCCCGGAACCCGGCTAGCCGATAGGACTTCGACAGCCCGTTGAAGGTCATGCAGACCAGGTCCGGCGCGAGCACCGCGGTCGCGATGTGCTCGGCGTCGTCGTAGAGGATCCGGTCGTAGATCTCATCGGACAGCAGCATCAGGTGGTGGCGGCGGGCGACCTCGACGATGTTCTCCAGCACCTGCCGGTCGTAGACGGCACCAGTCGGGTTATTTGGGTTGATGACGACGATCGCTCGTGTCCGCGGGGTGACCTTGGCGGCGATGTCGTCGGGGTCGGGCGCCCAGCCGGCGGACTCGTCGCAGAGGTAGTGCATGGGCCGGCCGCCGCACAGGCTGACCACGGCCGTCCACAGTGGATAGTCGGGCGCGGGGAGCAGCACCTCGTCGCCGTTGTTGAGCAACGCCTGCAACGACATCATGATCAGTTCGGAGACGCCGTTGCCGAGGTAGACCCCGCCGGGGTCGAGGCCGGTGACCCCCTTACGGAGGTGATAGCGCACGACCGCTTCCCGGGCGGCGAGCAGTCCCTTGGAGTCGCTGTAACCCTGTGCATCCGCAAGGTTTGCCACGACGGCCTCGAGTACCTCCGGCGGTGCGGAGAAGCCGAACGGCGCGGGATTGCCGATGTTCAGCTTGAGGATGCGCGAACCCGCAGCTTCCAGCCGGGTCGCTTCATCGAGGACAGGCCCGCGGACGTCGTAGCAGACGTCGGCGAGCTTGTCGGACTGGGTGAACTCCATCTACCCAGAGTAGGTGGGCTGTCCAGCGGATTTTCTGCCGGCCGGCGGCGTGCCGGCGAGTTCACCCCGAGGGAGTGGCTCCGAGGCTCAGCCACCTTCGTAGATGATCGTTACTCAACGGTTGCGTGCTCATCCGGCCGGATCGGCTGATCCGTGCCCGGTCGCCGAGAGCCGTGCCGCTCCTTGGCACGAAGGTCGACTGATTATGGACGTCGTCCTGTGTTTCGGGTCCAGTCCACTCACCTGCACTCCGGCAATCTTGTCACCGGTCGCATCAGGTGGGATCAGGTGAATACGTACTGATCAGATCCGGTTCGGCAAGCGCATACGTGGTGAGGTCGATGCGTCGACCGGCGTCTGGAGGCAGGCAGAGCACGACGTCGTCCATGGAACCTCCTCGATATAAGGTTAGGCTTACCTAAACATGCCTTGCTGCGAGATCAAGAGAAGGGGTGCCAGCTGCGGGCATCTGACCTGCAGCCGTGGTCCGGGTGTCCACGCGGCTCGATGCTGCGGGGCCACCGGGGTCTTATAGGGGGGCGAGGATTCTAGGCTGTCGTGGTCGGAGAATGTCTCGCCCTCGAGGAGGAGGTGCCGGTGATCTTCAGATTGGTCGGAGACGGTCGCCCGTACCCCGAGCACGGCCTTGGCCAGCGGGACTGGGCGGCCATTCCCCCTCGCCAGGTTCGGCTCGACCAGCTCGTTACCACCAAGCGGGTGCTCGCACTCGATGTTCTTCTCGATGAGGACTCGACCTTCTACGGTGACCTCTTCCCTCACGTCGTCGAGTGGGGCGGAGCTCTCTACCTGGAGGATGGCCTGCATCGTGCTGTACGGGCCGCGCTGCAGCAGCGCACGTCCATACACGCCCGCGTCTACGTTCTGACCGGCCCGGCCCTGACCGGTCCGGCTCAGTCGTCGGCGGCGCGGTAGATGACGAAGACGTCCTTGCCAACCCTGGCGAAGAGGTAGCGTGGACAGTCTGATGTCGGACGGTACGCCATGATCGGGCGGAACACCGGCGACCGCCTGACTTCCTTGAGGCTGCCACCTGCCATCTGGCGTGCACGGCTTCCTGTGATGTCCAGCTCGTCTGAACGCTTGTACCATCCGCCGCAGTAGCGGATCTCGTCCGGTCGTGATGTCCACGCGGGGGTGTGGAAGAACCACATCAGATACACCGTCCGCATCAGCAGCACAAGCAGCAGGATGATGAACAGGGCTCGGATGAAGTTCCCAGCTCGTCCGGGCGCGAGGATGGGGCTCACAAGGTTAGGAGCCTACGGGCATCCCGTTCGTAGCTGAGCATCGGCTCTCGTGTCCCCCCACATCGGGTCGCGGTACGCCGAGGCAGACAGTTGGATCATTTCCATACCCCCTAGGGGTAAATCAGGCTACTTGTCTTGTCGGGACGGTCTCAGCTGGCGCGGTTGAGGGACTATCGCCGAGGAGCTCCAACAGATCCAGACCCGGATGCAGCCGCGGTGCCTGCTGCGTCAGCGTTCCGTCACGATGGCGGGCGACAATCGAACCGTCGCGTCCGCGCTGCAGAACAATCCGCCTTTCATGAATAGTCCGATGATGAAAGGAACAGATCAGAACGAGATTGTCAAGATCTGTGTTTCCGCCTTTGGATGCCCATTCCTTCATGTGATGTATCTGGAGCCAGCGGGTATGATGGCAACCCGGATACTGGCATACTCCTCGGTCGCGCGCATAAATTGCTAGCCGCAATCTCGTGGTCGGGTTTCGGCGGGTGCGACCCAGCGTGAGAGGGTTTCCCTTGGAGTCTATAATAAGTGTCCGAAGGAGGCTGTCGCAAGACAGTCTTCGAACGACGTTCGGTAGAACAGGGATGTGGTCCTTCACGTCACACCTTCGGGTATTCAGCCCATGCCCTTCTTCATGTTGCTGGAGGGGGGATCCCTTGTTTTCTTGGCTTGAACCGATGAGTGTATCAATATCTATGTGGACATTTATCGCGTGAGATGTCGAGCTCATCAGCGTGGGAGCGCCAGTAGAGAGGAAAGATTCGGACATGGGCGTCAAGGCATCGGCTTTCATCTCAGGACCTGCGTGTGTTATCGAGGTATTATTGATCAAGCCCTCGGCATTGGATGTCATGGAAGAATCTTCCCGGTCGGCGTCTCGGGAGTCGTGCAGGCTTGACATGGCCATGACGAGAGCGATCTCAATGATCGCACCACGGGTTGGATCGAGGCGGACGGACAGTGAAAATGTTCCATCTTCGTTCCACCGCCAGTCGGGTAGCCGGCGGGAATCGCACCCGCCGGCTCCCACGGATCCGTACGTGAACCTCTCGGTTCATACGGCTCTTACCGCCCGGCGAACGAGCCTCCGCAGTCGGTGACCCATGCCCAGT
>NZ_CDWRCL010000031.1:0-16659 GCF_977927575.1 Frankia sp. CcCS3 | reverse complement strand
CCACAATAGTTCATCCAGCCTCGCACATAGGAGTCGAAATGAAATAACTTGCGCGTTTCGAACCCTCCACAGGCCTGTGACCTGCGATGATGCTCTCGATCACGTATTTGTTACTTCATTACGTCCCCATAATGGCTGAGAACAAGGACCGGGGACCCCGAGTGGAAAATGCGTGATTATGGCGCCGACGGGTCCGGGACCGAACCGCAGTCCCTTCCAGGCCTACTATCGGCACTCGGCGGATCTCGGGATTTTTAACGTCCTGCTCGATCTGGCATCTTTTGAGTATGCCCGTATCCACATTGTTGTGCAATGTGGACTAGAGAAAAGACTAGATGAAAATGGGCAGTGGTATTGTAATCGGATTGATGATCCAGCCGCCTGTGTCGGGCGAACTTGTCCTTCCGGTGGAGAAGCTGCTGGGAGCGGGTCCGGTACTTGGGCTCCCGGGGTTGCCACTCGGTGGGGACGTCGACGTCGGAGCACCCACCCCGGTCGGTGCCGTCGAGGGTGGGGTGCTCGGTGGTGCCGTCGGCGGTCGGCTGGCTGACGATGGAGTCGTGGTCGGCGGCTGTGTAGGAGTCGTGGTCGGTGGCCCCGTCGTCGGCGTGCGTGGCGCCGGGGCGGTGGACGGCGAGGACGGAGGCGGTGCCGCAGGCGCCTTGACAAAAGCAGGGTCGGGACGGTGAGCGGCGGAGGGCGAGGGCTTGCTGACCTGCCGCGCGATGGGCTCCATGAGGCGTGGTTCCAAGCCCCCGGGCGACGCAGCCCGGCTGGTGAACGCTCCGGCGACCGTCGGGACGACTGTCGAGGACGTCGCGGCCGCATTGCTGGGTGCGGCCGCAGGCACGGGCGGACGTACCGCGTCCGGGGTCGGCGCCTGCGTCACCTGCCCCTGCGTGATATTCGGCCTGTCCTCCGACAGCAGCTGGGCATCGGAGGTGGGCCAGTTCATGGCCGCCGTGAGGCCGGCGACGGCAATGGCCGTCACCGCGGCGACTGCCACCGCCGACCGCCTGCGCCATCCCGCGGTGCCGCGGCCAGTATGAGTCTGTGGTGCGTCGGTGAGGTCATTGTCGGAGTCCATGCGCATGAGCGGGAGTAGACGCGTGGGGTGCGTGGTGGCGGCGATGATGGTTTTCTCGGCATCGGCGTACCTGTCACCGCTGGGTGGAGCAGTCGGTACCTTGACGAGATTGACCTTCGGTGTCTCCTTGGTGGTCTCGCCGACTTCGCTCTTAGTATCGGTATCGGCCGCGGCGGCCGCTGCCGCAGCCCGCCGACTGGCGGCTGAGGCTGCGGCTACAGCCGCGACAGCGGCGCGATCGAAGGTGCGCGCGAGGCCGACCCGCAGACTCGCCGGCGCCGGAACCACGGCACCGGTGAGGAGCTCTTCGGGCGAGACTCCATGGGGTACCGGGATGCTGCGGCCTGGGGCGATCCCGACCAGGCCAGATCGCTTCCTCGAGCAAGCTCGAGTAGCCAGGACCGCAGCCGGGTGGGATCGCTCAGGGGATTTAGACGAGTGCGGGCGACGAAGGCGAACGCCGTCCCGGCCGCTGCGCGGGCCACGGTGGGATCGCCCAGAATCAGCAGGCACATCGAGAAGACATCATCGGCGTACAGATCGTAGAGATCGTCGAACGCCTGCCGGTCACCACGTCGGACACGGGCCACCAGGTCCGCGTCGTCGTCCATACTCAGCTTCTCCCCGGGGACTAGCGGCGGCCCCGGAACAGGCCGGCATCGCCCCATCGGTAGCCCGGTGAGGCAGTCCCAATGCTAGAAGTTCGTCCCCCGCAGCGGGTAAACGTCGTGAAGATTTTGTTGTCGCCGATTCGACAGTCGATAACGCTTGACTACTGACGTCGTCGCACTTTGATCCCCATCGACTACGGCTGGTTACTTTGCCTGGTAGGTCTCACGGCAGGGTGGCCATGTCCCGTCGGAGACGGGACCAATCCACCCTGGACGAACCTGCCTTCAATGGGTATAAGCCGAAATCTGTCACCAATTCGGCAGAACTGGCGTTCGGAACCGGACCGGCCATTCGCGGCCTTCCGCTGGAAGGCGCCACGCTTCTTGCGGGTCGGGACATAGGGGACGTAATGAAGTAACAAATACGTGATCGAGAGCATCATCGCAGGTCACAGGCCTGTGGAGGGTTCGAAACGCGCAAGTTATTTCATTTCGACTCCATAGCTCAGGATGCCGGTGGTTGTTGGGCGAGCCGGGCCTTGACGGTGCCGCTCTGTCCATCACGGGTATAGGTCACTTCCACCTCGTCGCCGATGGCGTGGGACCGGACCGCCGCGATGAGGGAGTCGACGTCGTTGACAGCACGGTTGCCGACCTTCGTGATGACGTCGTCGGCGCGAAGGCCGGCCTTTTCGGCGGGTCCACCCGGAACCATGGAGCGGATCTTTGCACCGTTGCCGCTGGAGGCGGTGGAGCGGGTGTTCTCCTCCGAGGTGGAGGCGCTGACGCCCAGGTACGGGTGTCGGGCGCTGCCCGTAGAGATCAACTCGGTGGCCACCGACCCGGCATAGTTGCCCGGAATAGCGAAACCGACGCCGATGTTGCCGGACTGCTGGCCGCCACCGAAGGGACTTCCACCACCCACGGTCGCGATCGCGCTGTTCACGCCGATGATCTCGCCGCGACTGTTGACCAGCGGACCACCGGAGTTACCGGGGTTGATTGATGCGTCGGTCTGGATTGCGTCGAGCACGGTGTTCTGCTGATCCCGCACGGTTGAATCCCCGGTGCGCACCGGGCGATGCACGGCACTGACGATGCCGGACGTGACCGTGCCGTTCAGCCCGAGCGGGCTGCCGACCGCTACCACCAGTTCCCCGATGCTCAGCGGGTCGGAATTGCCGAACGTGGCCGCCGTGAGACCGGTGGCATTGATTTTGATCACCGCGAGGTCCGAGCTCGGATCCGTGCCTACGACCTGCGCATCGAAAGTACGACCGTCCTGCAGGGTGACCGTCAGCGAGCCGCCATTCGCGGCACCCGAGACCACATGGTTGTTCGTCAGGATATGCCCGTCCGAACGGATGATGGTGCCGGAGCCGGTGCCCGACTCGCTGCTCGATTCCTCGGAGATTGTCACGACACTCGGCAGGATCTTCTGCGCCGCGGCCGACACAGTGTTCACGGCTGCGGGCGACGTTCCACCGGAACTGTCCACGGTGTTGTGCAGACCGGCGGATGTGACGATGGTCTGCCCCCCGTTGTTGTCGGCGACCATCGCTCCGACACCGCCACCCACACCGGCCGAGACCAGGGCGATGGCGAGTCCGGCGGCGACGAGCCGCCGTCGGCGCCAAGGGGGCGAGGCGGCCATGGTTGTCTCGTTGCCGTAGAGGTCCTGGGTGGGTGGCGAGCCGGCGCCGCTCGGAGAACTCCATGGCGGTCCCCAGGAATACCCTCCGGTCGGGGGGCCCGCGGGAGGTCCCGCGGGGCCGGCCGCGCCATTCACGGCTCTCGGGGCAGCGGGACCACCGGGTGGCGGACCTGAAGGCGGTCCCCACGGGCCGCCGGGCGACGCCGTCGGAGGCGGGCTTCCCGCGGAGAGCGCGGCCTGCGGCTGGCTGGCCTGGGACGGCCCGGCCGGGTACGGAGAATCCGGATACGGACGAGGATCCCCATGCGGGGGATGGGGATTCGGATACTGAGGATGCTGGCCGGAGGATGGCCCCAGCGTCGGCGGTTGGCTGTACGGCGAGCCGGGCGGACGGGAAGGCGGGCCCGCCGGGAGGCCGGGTTCGGAGCTGGCGGGACCAGCCGGGTGAGCTTGGCCGGCTCGTGTCCCGGCCGCGCCGCCGATGGACGGAGCCCAAGGGGAGGGGGGGGAGTCATGCCCGGCGCCGGACCCCTCCTTGCCGCCGCCCCTGGGGGCGTCCTCGGCGCTACTGCTGAAGGGGAGACGCGGTGTCATGGTAGGCACTTTCCCTTGAAAGCCTGAGCGATTCCTGAATGCCGACCAACGTTCGGGTAAGCGATCCGGTGTGGAGCCGCGCTGGGTCGGCCCGGGTCGGCTGGGTCAGCCGGTGGGACGGTGTTCCGCCAGTAGATCACGGATTTCCGTGAGCAGGCGTGCCTCGTCGGTGAGTACTGGGTCCTCCTCCGGCGGGACCTGCCCCCGCGTCCGCCGCTCGTTGATGGTGGTCAGGGGGAGTACTACTACGAAGTAGATCACTGTAGCGACTGAGAGGAATGCGATGACACTGTTGATGAACTCGCCGTACCGAAACATGCTGCCGTTGATGGTGAAGGTGAGGGCCGAGAAGTCGGGTTTGCCGAAGATCGCGGCGATCAGCGGGGTGAAGATGGTCTTCACCAGCGACGTCACCACTGCGGTGAAGGCGGTACCGACCACGACCGCGACCGCCAGGTCGACGACGTTCCCTCGCATCAGGAACTGCCTGAAGCCCTTCATGCGGCGTCCCCCCTGAAATATGTGCCTGATGACATGGGAGGATATCGGTGCAGATCAGTGGGTGACCGGCGAGGTACCTGGCCGATCCCTCTACGCCTTCGGGGGGCTACTGTCAACTAAGCTCGCGCAACGTCGACGCAACGCCGTGGTACAGCGGTGGGACGGGCGGACGCAAGCGGAGCTCGGGATCGGAGGTCGTCTGGTGACGGACGGTGTGCGACGGACCGAGTGGGACGACGACCGGCAGTCTCCCTACTATCAGGGGGGCGGTAGCGGTCCCTCGATGGAGCCGTATCAGCCAGCAGGGCCGGATCCGCGCCCGCAGCATAGCGGCTACGGCCCTCCGACCGGGTCATATGACGCCGCTGGACCGGTGACCGGGCCCTACCACCCGGTACCGGCGAGCCACGGCAATCCCGGCCACGGCAATCCATATCAGGGCAGTTCGATACAGCCCGAGGATACCGATTCGCCGTCCACCGGCACCTCGATGCGCCGGACGCTCGTCCCGCCCGCTCGGACCGCTCGGACCGAGGGCCGGCGGTCCCGAGTCGTTCCTGGTTCCGCTCCCGCACCCGCACCCGGGCGTCAACCACCCGAATGGGCTTCCGATGGAAGGTCGGATCCACGAGGTGGACCGGATCGGCAGAATGAGGGCGGTCTGCCGCGGGCCAAGACGGCGATGCCGACACGTCGGGCCGACGGTGCCCCTACAGGCGGTCCGTCGACCGGCGGCGCCGGAATGAGGGACGGTGGAACAGGCCTGCGGACGCCCTACGGCAGGGATGCCGGCGACGACCTCGGACTCGACCGGCGCCGTGCCGATCGCACCGATCCCGGTCGGCCTGATCGGTCCGGTCGACCCGACCGACTCGAGGCTTACCCGCCGGGCGGGGGGCGGAGCCGGCCGAGTCCGGTGCGGTTCGGCGCCGACCAGCGGGTCGCGGCGCGTCGCTCAGGGAGCCTGACCTCCGCCGCGGGCACAGTCGATTTCCCCGACGAGGACGACGCTCGCGATTCCCGGCAGGGAGATCGTGATTCCGACACCATGCCCTTCCTGCATCGGGTCGGGGTGGCCCTGGTGGTGCTGGCCGTGGCACTTGGGGTGGGCGTCGGGGCCGGTGCCGTCTGGGAGAAGGTCCGGCCCAGCGGCCGGACCGCCACCAATGCGGCCCCGGCGCCGACGGCAGTATCGTCCGGCGGTCCCGCAGCGGCCGCGCCTAGCCCGAGCACGGGGGCAGCCGGCGGTCAGGCAGCTGGCGGTCAGGCGGCCGCGGGCCAGATCGCGGTGCCGGCGGACTGGACCTCGTTCACCGACACTGTGCAGAAGGCCACCTTCTCCCACCCACCGGTGTGGAAGCAGCGGCGCGACAACACCGGCATCTTTTATGGCGGGCCCGGCACCGTCTCGGAGTACGGACCGCAGATGATCGGGGTGGCCCGGGTCGCGGTGCAGGATCCGGTGGCAGCGATCACGCAGGTCCAGTCCGCCGAGTTCAACACGGTCCCCGGTCTGACCAGGGACCGTTCCGGCCCGGCGACGGATATCAGCGGTCAGCCCACCCAGGAACTCGTCGGCTCGTACGACCGGGAGGGGCAGCGGGTCTCCTACCTCATGCGCACGGTGTCGGTGTCCGGTGCCGTGTACGTGCTCATCGCGCGAGTGTCGACCGACGTCCTGGCGTCGCTCAATACGCTGATGGGCGCGCTGCGGTCCTCGTTCGCGCCGGCCTGATCCGTGTTCGCGCCGGCCTGATCCGTCCCTGCCGGCTGGCCGTCGCGGGTCACATCCGCGGGCCAGGCCGCGCGGAACGGGCCGGAGCCAGCAGATTCCAGATCACCCTGCCCGTGGCGAAGGCGGCCGGTCCGGAGACGGCCGGCCAGCCGTGGGCCAGGGCGGGCAGCAGGAACTGCACGACCCGGGCCGAGGAGGCACAGGGGGTCTCCTTGCGCAGGGCGACGGCCGGTGACGTCACCGTGGTCGAATTCGCGGGCACACCCGGGACGGCGCTCGGCATCAGGACCCGCGGGGCGGCGTTCACCAGCGCGTTTGCAGGGTGCGCCGGCCCGCTTGCCGGGGGCACCGGGGGCACGGCGACGGGCGCGGCCACGTCCGCGTCCGTTCCAACGCTCAGCGCGGACTGTGATGCCACCGGGGCGTGCCATGGCATGCCGGTCGAATCCGTGAGGACAGTGTCCGTAGGCCGGCTCGGGACGGGGCAGCGATCCACCGACCGGAACGGGATCATGCTCTCCTCGACCGGCGTGATCGCGGTCCGCAGCACCGGCGACCAGAGGGTCCCCTGGTAGGGCACATGGCCGTCCGCCCCGCCGTGGACGACCACGACGGTCAGCGGGGCGCCCGGACGGCAGTCCGACACCTGACGGCTGGCCGCCACGACGGCGATGCCCGCGAGTTCGTCCCCGTGTTCGCAGGCGTACCGGTAGGCCAGCATGCCGCCGTTGGACAGACCGATCAGGCTGACCCTGTTCCGGTCGATCGGGTAGTGCTCGCTGAGATGCGCGATCAACGCGCGTAGCCAGCCGACGTCATCGGTATGGTTGATCACGGCGGTGTCGCAGCAGGTTCCAGCGTTCCATGCCCTGTTGAGGCCGTCCGGGTACACGACGGCGAGGCCGGCGGCACGGGCGAGGTTGTCCAGGTCCCAGTGCTGCTTGGGGTCCGCGCCGTCGTAGTGCAGGCTGTGCAGCGCCACGAGCAGGGGATAGGGCTTCGGAGCGTCGGACGGGGGCAGGGTCATCCGGATGCGGGCGCCCCGTCCGGAGCGTTCGAATGCATCGGGACCCGTGGTGGGCGCCGGGGTGGCGGCCAGGACTACATGACCACGTCGGGGACCCTCCAGCACGCCGCAGCCGGACGTCGTCAGCAGAAGGGGAACCAGGAGGGTGAGGAGCCAGACCGCGGCGACGCGGCGGCGACGGACGGCCGGCACGAGGGCCATTCTGACGCGCGTCCAGCGCCCCGGGCGTCACCGGTGTCGATGATTGCTCTTCGTGTTCGAACTACTACGAGCGAGATCGCCCTCGGGGGTGCGGACCACATTGAGTCTGGGACGATCCGCGTCGGAAGGCACCCAGCGGCCCGATGATCGTGTCTCCGTGTTCTCCGCGGCCGTGCGGTAACGGTCGAACGCCTCCTGGGCACGGCTTTCCAGATCGCCCACGAGAGCGAGTGACTCGCGTACCCGCCGCTCCCCGGCGGGACCGGCGGCGAGCAGGTCCGACAGACAGTTGTCCACGGCACGCCGCGCCGCCAGCCAGCCGAGGAGCAGTCGGGATCGCTCCATATCCGAGAGCTCGTCCACCGAGATGTCCCTCCGCTCGCCACTCGTGACGTTGATGAGGTTTCCGCCGTGAGGATCGGCCACCTGCGGACCGATCTGGCAGGGTCCCCTGGCTGGGTCAGGTGTCCGGGTCAGGGCGATATGCGTGGTCGAGGTCAGCGACCGACTTTTACCGTCCGTCCTCTCCCAGAGTGCCCCACCTGAGGCCCGAACGCGCCGCAGTTCGCCGAACGCACACCCACCGGCCGACGGCGACCGGGATGTGGGGGACGGACCACGCGTTACGTGGGTCCCCCCGGAAGCGGTCGGCCGGCGGGCGGCGGGGGCTCGTCCACCGCAGACGGTGGAGGCCGTTCGGAGGAGCCGGTTTTGGACAGTGGCCCCTCGCCCGGTGGCGGGATCGGGGGTCGGGGCGAGGCGACGGCCGGCGGTGGCAGCGGCCGTTCCGGCGCGTGTGCCGGGGAGGTGGTGGGGCGGCGATCGTGCCACTTCGCCCGAGCCTCGGCGGCGGTGTCCTCGACGTGTTCGAGGATCTCCTCCCATCGGATCTGCATGGGTCGAATGAGGCCGCCTCCCACGCCGACGACGATCACACCGGTGAGGGAGGCCAGGATCGCCCAGAGGACCGGTGTGGTGACCGACGTCGCGAGTCCCACCTCGTCCAACCCCGTTTTGCCGAAGGCGACTACGAGCACGGTGGCCACGATGTTGCCGGCCGCCCGTCCGTACGCGAGGTCGCGTAGTGCCTCCGTGACAAAGGTCCGGACGACCCGGGCGAGGCCGACCCCGATCATGATGACCAGCGTCGCGAGCAGGGTGCGGAGCAGCAGAGCGAGTAGATCGGTCACGGTGTCCTCGGCCGTGTTCGGTCCGAAGACCCCCAGCGCGATCCGCAGCACGCCGAGCAGGCCGATGCCCATGAGCACCCGGAGCCCGCTCGCCCGCACGCTCTGGGCCGGCTGGTGCAATAGCCGCGGCAGGCCGGCGCGATCGATGATCCGATCCAGGCCGGCGCGTTCGGTGAACCGGGTGACGAGGCGCGTACCCGCCCGGACCAACAGCCAACCGAGCAGACAGATCGCGAGGAAGAGGCCTACTTTCGGAGCTGTCGCGGCGATTTGCGACCATTCGTCGGAGAAGTCCCGATCCCACTCCACGGCAAGCGTCACCCGTACAGCACAATAGCAAACGCTGTGTAGTTGAATGATGACACGCCGCTATTTTGCGGGGTGGTCCCGTGGATTGGCCACCCTTGATCCTGGACAGGGGGATGCGTGGGCAGGATCCCCCGCTCGAAGACCGGCGGAGAAGTGGCGGGCTCCGCCGGAGGTGGTTGCGTCGGCGTGGGATGTGGAGGGCAGCTCACGCACGGCGCGCCACGCATCGCCCCGCACCACGCATCGCCCCGCACCCCCGGCACCGGGGTCCCGGCACGCCGGGTCTCCCAGGGCTCGTGCGGCTCGTGCGGACGGGCGAGGGCCCGTCCGGTTGAATCGGTGGATGAGCATGCAGCCCGTACACATACCACCACGGGCGGACCTGCCGACCCTGGCGGCGGCGGCCGCCGACTGCCAGGGATGCGACCTCGCGCAGCTGCCCGGCACCCGCACGGTCTTCGGGGTCGGCCCCGCGCACGGCTGGCTCGCCCTCGTCGGCGAGCAGCCGGGCGACATCGAGGACCGGCGGGGTGTGCCGTTCGTGGGCCCCGCCGGCAAGCTGCTCGACCGGGCCCTCGGCGAGGTGGGACTCGACCGTGCCGAGGTGTACATGACGAACGCCGTCAAGCACTTCCGGTATCGCACCGGCAACGGCCCGCGGCGGATCCACCAGACGCCGGACCCGCGGCATGTCACCGCGTGCCGTCCCTGGCTATCCGCGGAGCTCAACCTCGTTCGGCCGGCGATCGTCGTGATCCTGGGGGCTACGGCCGGTATGTCGCTGCGCGGACCGTCGTTCCGGGTGACGAAGATGCGTGGCCGGCTGCTCCCCGGGCCGGCCGGCTCCGGGGCTCAGCTGCTCGCCACGCTGCATCCCAGTGCGGTGCTACGGGCAGATCCCGCCCGCCGTGACGAGGTCTACGCCGGATTCGTCGACGATCTGCGGATCGCCGTGGCGGCCCGTCCCGCCATGGGCCCGTCCGCCTCGGTGGATGCATAGCCCACCCGGGCCCCGGCGATCCTCCGCCGGGAAGGGCCTCGTTACCGATCTTCTTCTAGGCGATGATGTCGATCGGTGTACCGAGGGGAACGGTCTGGGCGAGTCTGGTGATCGCGTCGTTGCTCAGGCGGATGCATCCGTGGCTGACGTCCTTGCCGATGAGCTTTGGCTCGTTCGTCCCGTACATGCCGATGACCGGCTTGTGGCCGCCGAACGAGCTGAGTGATGTCGAGAAGCCGTTAAGCCCGAAGGCATACGGCCCGTACGGACCGTTCGGGTCACGCGGCTTGAGCAGCTCCATGAGATAGAAGCGCCCGCCCGGCGTCGGGGTGTCGGCGGTGCCGATCCCCACCGGCTCCTCGGCGATCTGTGTCCCGTTGCTGAACACATGGAGTCGGTGCCTGCCGCGGGAGACAACCAGCCGGTACGACGTCTCGGACGCGGTGACCTGGTCCGCCTTCAACCAGCCGGTGCTGCCGTTCGGCTGCACCGGCAGCAGTACCTGCCACCATCCCGACAGCTTGGCCTGGACGAGGAAGACCCGCTTGACGCCGTTCTCATTCGGACTGGCCAGCGTGGAGGAGGGTTGGGTGTCGGTCGGGGCGCTGTAGACGTCGACGCTGGCACCCACGGCCGTGACCACGGTGCTCTTTCCCTGGCCGAGCCCGGCGACGGCGGCGAGCTGGTTGCGCACCTGCGGGGAGAGATCGGTGGAGGCGTTCCTGGCGCCGTTGCCGCAGCTGGTCAGCACGACGCCACCCAGGATGGCCGCGAGGGCGCCCGCGGCCATCCTGGGACCAGGTCCGGAGCTCATCGCGTGTAGTGCGGATCGGCCGGGACGGCGCTCGTGGCGGCGGGCACCGCGACGGGTAGCGGAGCGGGCGGTGCGAGCGGCAGCGGGGCCGACCCGCCCGTGCAGTTGGAGACACCGACCGTCGGCACGGTCACGAGCAGAACCTTGGTCTTGGCGTCCCAAGGGGAGCCGATTACCGCGAGCGCCTTCGAGGGGACGTCAACGGTCTGCTTCGGCCCGATGTCCAGAATCCCGCCGTGCAGGCTGGTGTCGAACCAGCCGAATCCAAAGGCCTTGTCCGCGGTGTTCTTCAGTTTCCAGGAGGGGACGGAGCCGTCGCAGGTGAAGGTGAGGAACAACGGGTTGACGTCCATGTCGTCGATGCTGTTGATCTGCTTGTCCAGCGGGACCTCGAAGGGCAGCAGGTCGAGGAAACTGTCGAGTGTCGGGTTGCCGGTGCCGTTGGTCGGGCTCGCGGAGGACGTCGCGTCCGCCGTCGCGCCCGGAATCAGGGCCGCGGCGTCGGTGGGCGTGGCACTCGGCGTGGCGCTCGGATCGAGGCTCGGAGTGGCGGTCGGGCCGGCCGGCCCGGTCGGCCCGACCGTCGGGTCCACGCCGGCCAACGGCTCTGTCTTCGGTGTCACCGTCGGGGCGTCGGCGACGAGGGGGGACGGGCTCGGCTGGGTGACGGCCGTGGCTGTGGCCGTGGCTGTGGCCGTGGGCGACGGTTCCGGAGTTTCGGCGAGCGCCGGGGAGGCCAGTGCGATGGTCGCCGTGCCGAGAACGCCGGCCACCGCGGCACGCATTCTGGTGATACGCATAAATCCGTCTCCTCGACGTGTGCCGAGCACGTTGATTGCGGGCAGGAGCGATTGCAGCCAAGAAGGTAGCAACGCGCCGTTCGTCCCCGGGAGGCCGGGTCCGGCGTAGCGGAACTGTTGGGTGGCGCGGCCGCGGTTTCGTGGTTGTCCGATGGGGTCCGTCGAGTCCGGCACGTTCAGCACCGGCCCAGTACGTTTAGTATCGTTCCGGCACGTTCAGTGCGGATCCGATGGGTTCAACGATGAACAGCGAGCGGCGAACGGACGTCAGTGAAGACCGCTAAGCCGGGCCGAGTCAATAAGGTGTCTCCGGGTGTGTCGCCGGCCGGCGGATGCGCGATTGCCGTGACGGTCAGGGGGCGTGACGGTCAAGGGGCGAGGCGTTCGATGACCCAGAGATCTCCGGCCGCGGTCGGGACGACGGAGTCCGTGCCGTCGCCGTCGGCCGGTACCGACACCCGCCGGTACCGCAGCCGGTCGTGCAGCCGGTCCGCGCGGCCCTGCCAGAACTCCACGATGTCCGGCACGATGCGTAACCCACCCCAGAACTCCGGTGTCGGCACCCGGGTGCCCTCGGGCCAACGGGCCGCGAGCTTGGCGGCGCGGTCGTCGAGCACCGTACGGGACTCGATGATCGTCGACTGGTGGCTGGCCCAGGCGCCGAGCTGCGAACCACGCGGACGCGACTGGAAGTAGCGTTCCGTCTCGGCCCGGCTCACGCGCTCGATCGATCCGATGACGACGACCTGGCGCTCGAGGGCGTACCAGGGGAAGACCAGCGAGCCGAAGGGGTTCTCGGCAGCCTCACGGCCCTTGCGCGAGGTGTAGTTCGTGTAGATCACAAAGCCCCGCTGGTCGAACCCCTTGAGCAGCACGGTCCTGGCACTGGGCCGCCCGGCGGCGGATGCCGTCGCGAACACGGCCGCGTTGGCCTCCGGAACGCCTACCCCGGGGGTGGCTGCGTCGGTGAACCAGGCGGCGAACTGTTCGACCCAGGTCGGCGCGAGATGCTCCGGCTCCAGATGACCGGTGCGGTAGCCCTGGCGGAGCAGGGCGGAATCGGGGACGTCCGGATCCGGACCGCCCACCGGCGGCTCGTCGGCAGCGGAGGCTGGGGCCACGCCCCGATTCTGCCAGGCAGGCCGCGCGCGCCAGCGGGACGGCCCCGAGGGTGATCCCGCCGGGCCAGGGTCCGTCGTCCTGGTCAGGAGAGCTCGGTCAGGAGCTCGCGGACGCCGAGGTCCCAGCGAACCGTAAGGTCGGTGCACCGCCGGCCAGCCAGCCGATATGGCGCGTCGCCGCCCGACGACCCCGACAGCAATGCTGGTACCAGGATGATACCGCGGGCGGCGAGATCATCGGCCAGTGCGGGTAGCCATTCCTGGACGATCCACGGCGCGTGGATTCCCAACGTGGAGTATCCGAGCACGAGAAAGTCGGCGGCAGCGAGCGTCTCATTCATGAACATGGACACGGTGTCGCCGATGCGTATCTCCCAACGGTCCAGGTGCACCGCGTGCCCCGCCGCGCTGATCGCCCGGCCCAACCGTTCGGCGGATGCGATGTCCGCCGCGCGATGACTGATGAAGACGAACGCCATGATCCTCCCATCGTGTTCGCGCTGCGTGACTGCCGCCGGTCAGACGTTCCAGGCACGAGGCCCGACCGTAGCGCGGAATGATCTCAGTTGACCAAACTTTCCGTTCATCGCTCTCGGCATATTCGTATAAATAGTAATATGATGGAAAAGATGCTGTGACTTACGTCATATTTTATGGGTTTCGCGTTGCCCAGTGCATCGGTCTGTGCGCGGTCGGTTCCAGATCAGGGTTGGATGGAGCATCGCGGGGCACCTGCGCCCTGGCGCGGTGGGATGCCTCGCGGCAGGATCGGATGGAGCAGCACCCACGGGGCAGCACCCACGAAGCAGCACCGACGGGGCAGGACGCGGACGGGCCGCCGGCAGGACCATAGAGACAGAACCGGTGGGACCAAGAGACAGAAGCGGAGATCCGGACTCGATGGCCGAGAAAACAAGCGATTTCAAGCCCGGTCTGGAAGGTGTAATCGCCTTCGAGACGGAGATCGCCGAGCCGGACAGGGAAGGTAGCGCGCTGCGTTACCGCGGCGTCGACATCGAAGACCTTGTTGGCAAGGTCGACTACGGCCACGTCTGGGGGCTGCTGGTCGACGGGGCGTTCGAGCCCGGACTGCCGCCGGCCGAGCCCTTTCCGGTCCCGGTGCACTCCGGTGACATCCGGGTGGACGTGCAGAGCGCGCTCGCGATGCTCGCGCCCTACTGGGGCCTGGGCCAGCTGATCGACATCACCCCGGAGCAGGCGCGGGACGATCTTGCCCGGGCGTCGGTCGTGGCGTTGTCGTTCGTCGCCCAGTCCGCGCGGGGCCTCGGTCAGCCGGCGGTGCCGCAGAAGGAGGTTGACCGGGCCCGGACGATAACCGAGCGGTTCATGATCCGTTGGCGTGGTGAGCCGGATCCCAGGCACGTCCAGGCCGTGGACGCCTACTGGGTCTCGGCCGCCGAGCACGGCATGAACGCCTCGACGTTCACCGCCCGGGTGGTCGCCTCGACCGGCGCGGACGCCTCGGCGGCGCTGTCGGCCGCCGTCGGTGCGCTGTCCGGTCCGCTGCACGGCGGTGCTCCGTCCCGGGTGCTCGCGATGCTCGACGAGGTCGAGCGCACCGGCGGCCCCCTCGGCTACGTCCGCCGTGCCCTGGACCGTAAGGAGCGCCTGATGGGCTTCGGGCACCGGGTGTACCGCGCCGAGGACCCGCGGGCCCGGGTGCTGCGCCGGACCGCTCGTGACCTGGGCTCGACCCGCTACGAGGTGGCGGAGGCGTTGGAGGCCGCCGCGATCGAGGAGCTGGCCAACCGGTTCCCGGATCGCCCGCTGCGGACCAACGTCGAGTTCTGGTCGGCGGTGGTGCTGGACTTCGCCGAGGTGCCGGCCCATATGTTCACGTCCATGTTCACCTGTGCCCGCACCGCCGGCTGGAGTGCCCACATCCTGGAACAACAACGCACCGGGCGGCTGATCCGCCCGTCCGCGCGGTACGTGGGCCCCGCTCCGCGCCCGCTCGGTGACGTCCTGCCGGGGGTCAGCCGTGGCTGACGCTCCCGCGATCGTGCTGCCCGACCGGCTGCGTCCCCGGGACGGCCGGTTCGGCTGTGGCCCGTCGAAGATCCGTCCTGAGGCGGTCGAGGCCCTCGCCGCGAGCGGGGCGACCTACCTCGGCACCTCGCACCGGCAGAAGCCGGTCAAGAGCCTGGTCGGCCGGGTGCGGGCAGGCCTGTCCGAGCTGTTCTCCCTGCCCGAGGGCTACGAGGTCGTGCTCGGGATCGGCGGTGCCACCGCCTTCTGGGACGCGGCCGCCTTCAACCTCGTCCGGACCCGCTCCCAGCACCTCGTCTTCGGCGAGTTCGGGGGCAAGTTCGCCGACACGACGAAGGGCGCGCCGTTCCTGGCCGCGCCGTCGGTGATCTCCTCGCCGCCCGGTACGCATCCGGACTGGGCGCCGGAGGCGGGCATCGACGTCTACGCCACCCCGCACAACGAGACCTCGACCGGTGTCGCCCGTCCGGTCCGCCGGCCGGTGGGTGCGGACGACGGCGCCCTGCACCTGGTCGACGCCACCTCGGGAGCCGGCGGGCTGCCGGTCGATGTGCGCGAGGTGGACGTCTACTACTTCGCGCCGCAGAAGAGCTTTGCCTCCGACGGCGGCCTGTGGACGGCGCTCGTGTCCCCGGCGGCGATCGACCGGCTCGCCGAGATCGCCGCGACGGACCGGTGGATCCCGCCGTTCCTCGATCTCGCCACGGCCCGGGACAACAGCTCCAAGGACCAGACCTACAACACCCCGGCGGTCGCGACGCTGTTCCTGTTCGCCGACCAGATCGAGTGGATGTTCGCCCAGGGCGGGCTGGACTGGTGCGTGCGGAGGACCGCGGAATCGTCGTCCATCCTCTACACCTGGGCCGAGAAGACTTCCTACGCGACACCGTTCGTCGCCGACCCGGCCGCGCGTTCGCAGGTCGTCGTGACGGTCGACTTCGAGGGGGTGGACGCCGCCGCCGTGGCCAAGGTGCTGCGCGCAAACGGTGTCGTCGACGTCGAGCCCTACCGCAAGCTCGGCCGCAACCAGCTGCGGGTGGCCTGCTTCCCGGCGGTCGAGCCGGCCGACGTCGAGGCGCTCACCGCGAGCATCGACTACGTGGTCGAGCACCTGTAGGCGCCGGGAACCGGCGGGAGCCGCCGGCAACCACAAGGGCCGGGGCCGCGGGAGACACCGCGGCCCCGGTGGGGGGCTACGGCCGGTCAGCGCAGCGGGCGCTCCGGTGCCGCCTGGGCCGCCTGGGCCGCGATCGGGTCGGTCCCGCTGTCCACGACCCCGCTACGGTCGTCGATCGGGACATATGGCCGCTGGTCGTAGCCGATGTACAGCTGGCGCGGTCGGGCGATCTTCTGCTCGGGGTCGAGCAGGCCCTCTTCCCACTGTGCCAGCCATCCCGGCATCCGGCCGATGGCGAACAGCACCGGGAACATCTCCACCGGGAAGCCCATCGCCTGGTAGATGATGCCGGTGTAGAAGTCGACGTTCGGGTAGAGCTTGCGCGCGACGAAGTACTCGTCCTCCAGCGCGATCCGCTCCAGCTCCATGGCCAGGTCGAGGAACGGGTTCGTGCCGGTGACCTTGAAGACCTCGTCGGCGACCTGACGGATCACCCGGGCCCGCGGGTCGTAGTTCTTGTAGACCCGGTGGCCGAAGCCCATCAGCTTTTTCTTGCCCTCCTTCACCTGAGCGATGAAGGCGGGGATGTTCTCGACCGACCCGATCTCCGAGAGCATCCGCAGCACCTGCTCGTTGGCGCCACCGTGCAGCGGACCGTAGAGCGCGGAGATCGCGGCGGCGGCCGCCGAGAACGGGTCCGCCTGCGAGCTGCCGACCGCGCGCATCGCGTTGGCCGAGCAGTTCTGCTCGTGGTCGGCGTGCAGGATGAACAGCACGTCGAGGGCGTGCTCCAGGTTGGGGTCCGGCTCGTACTTGAGCTCGGTGGCCTTCCACATCATGTTGAGGAAGTTGCCGGCGTAGGACAGGTCGTTGTCCGGGTAGACGTAC
>NZ_CDWRCL010000030.1:0-27270 GCF_977927575.1 Frankia sp. CcCS3 | reverse complement strand
CCTCAAACCCGCTTAACTTCGAAGAGCCAGTTTCCCTCGATTCCCCCCGGGCCCGCGGAACCATAAAGACGTCACTCCCCCCGTGGAGTAGCGTATTTACGCTATTAGTCTTACTCTCCCATTACGGCACGGTGGAATCGGGGACACGTGGCGGAGTCATTGGGATCTGCCCAGGCGCTGTGCATTCTCTTCTTCTGCGAGCAGTACCCGCCCGTCGTCTGGGACGGCGCGGGCACCTACACCGCGGCGCTGGCCACGGCACTCGCGAAACTCGGCCACGACGTCCACGTGCTGTGCGCCCAGGGGCGTCAGGTCGTCGGCTCGGTGAAGGACGGGGTGCACGTCCACCGGCGCCCGTTACTGCGGGTGCCGGTCAGCCGCGGGCTGGGAAAGCTCGGCGCCCAACTCCGGGGACCCCTGTACCCGCGTGACTCGCTGACGCTGCGGGCCAGCCTCCCGCTGTCCTACAGCTTATGGATGCGTCAACTCGGGCTCAGACCAGACGTGATCGAGACCCAGGACGGGGAAACCCGCGGTCTGATCCAGGCCATGCGTCGCTCCACGCCGCTCGCCATCCACCTCCACTGCCCGACCATGCTCACGGTCAGGCTTTCCGGCCAGCCGGTCGGGTTGAAGGGCCTGGTCGCCGACCGGCTGGACCGGACGTCGGCGGGCCGGGCCGCCGTGGTCACCTCACCGTCGCAGCTGCTCGTCGACACGCTGCGGGAGCAAGGCTGGTTGGGTGACCGTGAGGTGGAGGTGATTCCCAATCCGTTCGACGCCGAGCCGTGGCTCGACATACCCGACGTCGCCGGCACCACGCCGACAGTCGCCGTCGTGGGCCGACTCGAGACCTACAAGGGCGTGGATGTGCTGCTCGACGCGTCGGCCCGCCTTCGTGGCGCGGGGGTGGCGCACCGGCTGGTGCTCGCGGGACGCTCGGCGGGCGAGATCAACGGGGTGCCCTCGGGCGAGTGGCTGGCCCACCGGGCCCGCCAGCTTGAGCTGGACGTCAAGTTCACCGGGCACCTGTCCGGTTCTCAGATCCGCGACGTCTACCGGCGGGCCCGCGTCGTCGCCGTGCCGAGCCGCTTCGAGAGCTTCTCGATCGCGGCCGTCGAGGCGATGGCGGCCGGCCGGCCGGTGGTGACCACGACCCGGGCCGGAGCCGCGCCCTTCGTCGAGCGGTGGGAGGCCGGATCCTCGGTACCGGCCGGCGATCCGGTGGCGCTGGCGGATGCGCTGGCGCCGTTCCTGCTCGACCCCGCGCGGGCGAGCGCGTTCGGGGCCCGGGGTCGTCTCGGCGTGGTCGAGATCGAGCCCTCGGCCATCGCCCGCCGCAAGGTCGAGGCATACTGGCGCGGCATCGCGCACTTCGGCACCCGGAACCGGCAGCAACACCCCGGACCGAGCCACGCGGCCGACGGTTTATACCCCGACCTGTCCCGGGAACGGCGCCGCCACCGGCGCTGGCCCGCCGCCCGGCCCTGAGGTGGCGCCCGCAGGCTGGCTACCGGCTGCCCCGTGCCTGGTGGCCGGCCCGCCACCGCCGCTCGAAGTCGAGGTGCCGCAGCGCCCCCGCGGCGACGTAGACCTCGTACCGACTCCCCAGGGTCGCGAGCAGGGAACCGGTCACCGGGGTGGCGGCGCCGGACGCCGCGTCGTCCTCCCCCACCTGGGTGGCGTGCTCCGCGAGGGCCCTGCGCTGCCGCGCCCGGAAGCCGCGGGCGTCCACGAGCAGCGGACGGCGTTCCCGCAACCGGCGGACCGGCTGGACGAACAGACGCTCAGCCGACCAGCCCGCCGTCCCGTATAGCCCAAGGTCCAGGGCCAGTGCGTCCAGAACCAGACGGTGTATTCGAGCACCTGGCCGCGATAACCGGTGGTGGCGACCGCTCGGCGCACCGCCTCGTTGGTCGCGTCGTGGTCCGGGTGCCCCTCGCACGAGGTGGGCGCCAGGATCTGCTCGGGCGCGAGGGTCTCGATGAGCTCGGTGAGCCGCGCAGCGATGGCGTCGATCCGGTCGGAGAGCTCGGCGTCGGGGAAACCGAGGAAGCGCACGTCGGACTCGTCGATGTCCAGCAAGGCGCAGGCCCGGCGGGTCTCCGCCTTGCGCACCTCGATCAACTCCGCTGGCGGGAGCGTCACCGGCTCCGCGCGGGAGCCGTCGCTGACAATCACCACCGTGACCGGGGTGCCTGCGGCCCGCTTACGCATGATGGCCACCGCGCAGCCCAGCGTCTCGTCGTCGGGGTGTGGTGCGACGACGAGACACGACCTCGTCGTCATGGACGAGGTGATATCGATGCCGCGCCGGGTCCAGGCCCGGCGCCACAGCGACCGCGCCGGCACCATCACCCGGTCACGCACCGTCTCTGGATCACCCGGGATCACCCACCGGACCGCCTTCGCCACGTTCATCCCGTCGACCTCCCGTACGGCGGCGAACACCGGCCAGCGGACACGATCCGAGATCGACGCCGTGGCCGCGCTCACTGTAGCGACCACCACCGACATTCCGCCCTCGGGTGGTGTTCCCGCAGGTCCTCGCCATGTTCGTCCACGAGACGCCGATGGGCGCAGAGCAGCTCTTCGCCGGGCTCGGCCCCCCGGGAGGCATGGCGGAACGACAAGGTCCGCCCCCGCGCGGACACAACCCACCCAGAGTGGAGCGGGCGACGGGAATCGAACCCGCGTTGCAAGCTTGGGAAGCTCGTGTTCTGCCTCTGAACTACGCCCGCGTAGCGCATTCGCATCGTACTGGACGGACCGGGTCGGGTGGGGCCCCGGGCCGTCCGGCGCGTCCGGAGTCAGCCGTCGATGCTGTTGACGGAACCGCTTGGGCCGGTAGGACCGATACGATCGCTGGCCGGGGCGATGCCGAAGCTGGTGGCTGAGCCGGCACCGACGCCCCCACCCGCACTGGCGCCCCCACCAGCGCCCCCACCCACACCGGAGCGGCCGCCGGTCCCCGGCAGGCGCAGGAAGCGCAGCGGCTCCCGACCCGGGGGCTGCTTCGGCCGTTCCAGGACGGGCGTCGGCGGGACCTCCATGCTGACCGGCTGGCCGGGAACCACCCGGACGGTCTTGCCGTGGTGCAGCAACGTCATCGCCGGCCCCGCGGGGACGGTGTAGACCGCCGTCGAGTCGGAGACCTCCACCCGCAGGTGCCGCCCGCGGACACAGAGCCCGAAGGCCAGCCTGGTCAGTCCCTCGGGCAACCGCGGCGCGAACGAGATCACCTCACCGCCGTCACGCAGCCCACCGAAGCCCTCGACGAGGGCGATCCAGCTTCCCGCGAGGGAGGCCATGTGCAGCCCATCTCCGGTGTTGTGCTCGATGTCATGCAGATCCATCAGGGCGGCTTCGCGCAGGTAGTCATGGGCGAGCGACAGGTGCCCACACTCAGCGGCCAGCACCGCCTGGGAGCATGCCGACAGTGACGAGTCCCGAACCGTCAAAGCTTCGTAGTAGGCGAAGTTGCGGATCTTCTCGTCCATCGTGAAGGCATCACCCCGGCGCTGCATCGCCAGGACCAGGTCCGCCTGCTTGACGACCTGCTTGCGGTAGAGGTCGAAATACGGGAAGTGCAGCAGCAGAGGGTACTGCTCGGGCGCGGTGTTCGCGAAGTCCCAGACCTGGTGTTCGGTGAATCCCTCGGACTGCGGGTGGACGCCGAGATGGGGGTCGTAGGGGATGGACATGTTCTCGGCCGCGTCCCGCCAGGACGCCGTGACCTCGGCATCCACGCCCAACTCGGCGGCCCGGTCGGGATGGCGGCGGGCGGCGTCCGCCGCGGCCACGAGGTTCCGCTGCGCCATCAGGTTCGTGTAGACGTTGTTGTCGGCGATGGCCGAGTACTCGTCCGGGCCCGTGACACCGTCGATCCGGAAGCGGCCGTCGAGGTCGTGATGTCCCAGCGACCGCCACAGCCGGGCGGTCTCGATCAGGATCTCCAGCCCCACCGTGCGCTCGAACTGCTCGTCCCCGGTGATGGTGACGTAGCGGGCGACCGCGTCGGCGATGTCGGCGTTGACGTGAAAGGCGGCCGTCCCGGCCGGCCAGTACCCGGAGCACTCCTCGCCGTGGATGGTGCGCCAGGGGAAGACGGCGCCCTTCAGATTGAGCAGATCGGCTCGTTCCCTGGCCAGTGGCAGAGTCGCGTACCGCCAGCGCAGCGCGTCGGCCGCCGCGTCAGGCGCGGTGTACGTCAGGACGGGGAGCACGTACGACTCGGAGTCCCAGAAGGCGTGCCCGTCGTATCCGGGGCCGGTCAGGCCCTTGGCCGGGATCGCCCGCCGCTCGGCCCGCGCTCCGGCCTGCAGGACGTGGAACAGCGCGAAGCGAACGGCCTGCTGCACCTCCGGGTCGCCGTCGACCTCGACGTTGGCCCGCTTCCAGAAGGCATCCAGGTACTGCCGCTGCTCGCCGACGAGACCGGGCCACCCGGTCTGCCGCGCTGCGACCAGCGCCGCGGCGGCCTGGTCCCTCAGGGCTGGGAGGGACCGTTGCTCCGACCAACCGTAGGCGATGAACTTGACCATCCGTAGCTTCTCGCCCGGGGCAAGCACCGCCGTGGCCGTCACCCGGCCGGCGTCCGGCTCGCTCTCCGAGGAGACACCCAGCGAGTCCGGCCCGGCGAACTCGTGGTCCATGGCCGCGGCGACACGGATCTCGCTGCGGTGGGTGATGTGGACGAGCTCGACCATCGTGCCGCTCGCCCGATGGCGCTCGGACCGCAGCGGCGACTCCAGCGCAGCCGCGGCCCGCGGGTCACCGTGCCAGGCCGGCAGCTGCTCGTTGGCCACCAGCTCCGACTGGATGACGATCCGCGCCGGGTCGCCCACCGGCTCGATCTCGTAGTACACGGCCGCGATGGAACGCTGCGAGAACGACACCAGCCGCTCGGAGTGCACCCGGATGGTCTGCCCCGCCGGCGAGACCCATTCCACGTCCCGCCGGAGCACGCCCTCCCGGAAGTCGATCGCCCGCTGATGCGACCGCAGATCGCCATAGCGGATGTCGAACGGCTCGTCGTCGACGAGTAGACGGATCACCTTGCCGTTGGTGACGTTGATGACCGTCTGGCCGGACTCGGGATATCCATAGCCGGCCTCGGCATAGGGCAGGGGCCGCAGCTCGTGGACCGAGTTCAGGTAGGTGCCCGGCAGGCCGTGCGGATCGCCCTCGTCGAGGTTTCCCCGGAGCCCGATATGGCCGTTGGACAGGGCGAACAATGACTCGGACCGGCCCAGATCGGAGATGTCGAGACCGGACTCCTGGATGGACCACGGCTCAATCAGATAAGACGCTTTGTCGATCACGCGGGGCCGGGTCCGGAGCCGTGGCCGAGCAGGTCCGCCAGGTCGTTTACCACGATGTCGGCCCCGTGGGCGCGCAACGCTGCGGCGTGCCCTACCCGGTCGACCCCCACGACCCAGCCGAACCCGCCGGCCCGCCCCGCCTCGACGCCGGCCAGGGCGTCCTCAAACACCGCCGCCCGCCGCGGCGGCACCCCGAGCAGCCGGGCGCCGGCGAGGAAGGTGTCGGGCGCTGGCTTTCCGGCGAGATGGTCACGGGCGGCGACGACGCCGTCCACCGCTCCGTCGACGAGGGCGTCAAGCCCGGTCGCCTTCAACACCTCGGCGCAGTTGGCGCTGGAGGAGACGACCGCGCGGGGGATCCCCCGCGCGGCCAGTTCCCGCAGGTACGTCACCGAGCCGGGGTAGATGTCCACACTGTCCCTCCTAATCCGTTCCAGCAGGAGGAAATTCTTCCGGTTGGACAGCCCATGCACGGTGAGCGCGGACGGCGGGTCGTCCGGTGTTCCGTCGGGAAGCCTGATGTGACGGGCGTCGAGAAAGGCTCGCACTCCGTCGATCCTGGGCCGGCCGTCAACGCACTCGGCATAGTCATGCTCGAGGTCGAAGGGGACGAACGGCCCTCCCGACCGCTTGGCCCAGTTCTCCAGGAAATCGTCGAACATCTCTTTCCACGCAGCCGCGTGGATCGTCGCAGTGTTCGTCAGCACGCCATCCAGGTCGAACAGACATGCCTCGATGTGATCGGGTAGCCCGAGCATCCGTCCCGCCTGTCCCTTCCGCCCCAGCCTTCCCCGGGAGCACCCACCCGTCCGGCCGGGTATTCATCGACCGGCCACGTGCCTCCTACCCGGGTCACGCTCCGTCTCACTCTTCCACGCGGCTCCGTCCTCCTCCGGGTGGACGGTGAAGATCAACCTCCGGGTAGAGGGTGAAGATCAACCGCTCATGCTCTAACGTCCGGGACGTGCTGTTGTCCGACCGGGACATCCGGACCGAGATCGCCACGGGCCGGATCCGTCTCGACCCCCACGACCCTGGCCTCATCCAGCCGTCCAGCATCGACCTACGGCTGGACTGCTGGTTCCGGGTCTTCGCCAATCACCGGTACAGCCACATCGATCCCTCTCTCGAGCAGGAGGATCTCACCGAGCTCATCGCCCCGGAGGGCGACGAGCCGTTCGTCCTGCATCCGGGCGAGTTCGTCCTCGGCTCGACGCTGGAGATCGTCACCCTGCCCGACGATCTCGCCGGCCGGCTGGAAGGGAAGTCGAGTCTCGGCCGGCTCGGGCTGCTCACGCACTCGACGGCGGGCTTCATCGACCCCGGCTTCTCCGGGCACGTCACGCTGGAACTGTCGAACGTGGCGACGCTGCCGATCAAACTCTGGCCCGGCATGAAGATCGGCCAGCTCTGCCTGTTCCGGCTGTCCTCGCCGGCCGAGCACTCGTACGGCTCGACCATTTACGGCTCGCGCTACCAGGGCCAGCGCGGCCCGACTCCGTCGAGGGCCTACCGGGACTTCACCCGCGCACCGGTCCCGAACGGGGAGATCCCCCCAGGCTGACTTCCTTGCCTTTCAGCTTCCTTGCCTTTCCAGAGGGTTTCATGTTCAATTTATCCCTCTGGAAAGGCAAGGGCACAATCTAGCCGACAGGCTCGGCGGACGCCTCGGTCGGAGCCGCTGGCGCCGCCGGCGCCAGCGAACGGGCCAGGAGCTGGGAGACGTCGAGCACCTCGACGCCGTCCTTCGCCTCGCCGCTCAGCTTCTTCTCGGTGACGGCGTCGGTGAGCATCACGATGCAGAACGGGCAGGCGGTGGACACGACGTCCGGGTCGAGGCCGAGGGCCTCCTCCATCCGGTCCACGTTGACCCGCTTACCGATCTTCTCCTCCATCCACATCCGCGCGCCGCCGGCACCACAGCAGAAGCCGCGGTCCTTGCAGCGGTGCATCTCCTGGCCCCGGATGCCCGGGATTGCCGCCAGGATCTCCCGCGGCGGGGTGTAGACCTTGTTGTGCCGCCCGAGGAAGCAGGGGTCGTGGTAGGTGACCGACGACTCCACCCGGGTCACCGGCACCAGCTTGCGCTCCTCGACCAGTTTGCCGAGCAGCTGGGTGTGGTGGACGACCTCGTACTGACCGCCGAGAGCCGAGTACTCCCGGGCGAGGCTGTTGAAGCAGTGCGGGCAGGTGGCAACGATCTTCTTGACGCCCGTGGCGTTCAGCAGCTCGATGTTCGCCTTGGCCATCTCCTGGTACAGGTACTCGTTGCCGAGCCGGCGCGCCGGGTCTCCGGTGCAGGACTCGTTCGTACCGAGGATCGCGAACTCGACCCCGGCGGTGTGCAGGAGCTCCGCGAAGGCCCGCGCGACCTTTTTGGCGCGGTCCTCGATCGCCCCGGCGCAGCCGACCCAGTACAGGTACTCGACGTCGTCGGGGATCTGCTCACCGTCGCCGAGGACACGCACCTCGAAGGGCAGGCCCTCGGTCCACTCGGTGCGGGTCCGCGGCGAGACGCCCCACGGGTTGCCGTTGTTCTCGAGGTTGCGCAGCATGACGCCGGCCTCGGACGGGAACGCCGACTCGATCATCACCTGGTAGCGACGCATGTCGACGATGTGGTCGACATGCTCGATGTCCACCGGACACTGTTCAACGCACGCGCCGCAGTTGGTGCACGACCACAGGACGTCGGGATCAATGACCCCGCCCTCCTCCTCGGTGCCGACCAGCGGCCGGTCGACCTGCGGCTGACCGGGCTGCGGCACCCGGCCGAAGCCGGACTCGGGCACATGGTGCACGGTGTGGGAGTCGGAGGCGTCCTCGGCGATCCCGGTGACCGCCTTCGGCGCCTCCTCGCCCTCCGCCGCGCCCTCGGTGGACAGCAGGTAGGGCGCCTTGGCGAAGAGGTGGTCACGCAGATCCATGATCAACAACTTCGGTGACAGCGGCTTGCCAGTGTTCCACGCCGGGCACTGGCTCTGGCACCGCCCGCACTCGGTGCAGGTGGCGAAGTCGAGCATGGCCTTCCAGGAGAAGTCCTCGACCTTGCCGACGCCGACGACCGGCTCGTCCTCCTCCATCAGCTTCTCGATGTCGGGGGTGGTGGCCAGCGGGCCGAGGGCCACCGGCTGGCGCTTGAGCACGACGTTGATCGGAGCCAGGCCGATGTGCAGGTGCTTCGAGTAGACCACCAGCACCGAGAAGCCCATGATCACCGCAATGTTGAGCAGTAGGAAGGCCGTCTCGATGCCCTCGTTCACCTCGTGGGAGAGGCCGGAGAAGATGTGGCTCACGGCGTAGGACGCGAAGGCCCACTTTGTCTGGCCCTGCGGGAGGTTGCCGGTGTTGTACTGGGCGCCACGGCAGATCAACAGTGTCACGATGACGGCGGTGATCAGGCCGAGGATGACCCAGGCCGGCCCGGTGTGCGAGCCGTAGAATCGCGACTTGCGCTCCAGCCGCGCCGGGGCGTCCTTCAACCGGATGATCGTGAAGGCGGCCAGGCCGGCGAGGACCGCCACGGCGAAGAAGTCCTCGAGGAAGCCGATGGCCGCCCAGTGCCCGAATCCCGGGATGTGGAAGTCGTCGTCGAACAGGCCGCCGTAGGCCTCGATGACGGTCAGCAGCAGGATCGTGAAGCCCCAGAAGGTGAAGAAGTGGGCCGCCCCGGGCACCGACCACTTCAGCAGCTTGCGCTGCCCCCCGACCTCGCTGATCTCCGTCCAGACGCGGGTCGGCAGGTCGTCGAGCCGGCCCTCGGCCGGCTGGCCGGACCTGATCAGCCGGAACAGCCAGAAAACCCGGCGCCCGGCAACCGCGAGAGCAATCAGCGTGATCGCTCCACCGATCGCAATTCTCACAGCATCCTCCATCTGGCACCCACTATCGCGGGCGAGCCTGCTCGTACCGACCAGCAACGTATGGGACGAGTGGCTCACGCCACCCGGACAAGTGGCCCGCGCCACCGTAGGGGCGGGTCCGGTCCCACCTCCCGGCCAACCTGCCTGGCTGGGTCCCCACCCCCGGGCGTAGGGGCACTATGAGGCCGACAGCGAACCCGCTCACCGTCGACCCTGCCACGATGTGGTCCGAGCGGCCCGAGCTAAGGGGCCCAAAGGCCCGATCGTCCGCGCGAGGTGCACGAGACTGCTACGTTCAGCGGCAGACGCCCAACCAACACGCAACGCCTCGCACCGTCACGACTACCACGGCGCCCCGGATCCCGCCATCCCGGAACGTCGCTCCCCCCGCCGGGAGCCTCCCGGGCCGACGAGGTCCACCCTTGTGCCGGCAGGTGCTTCGACGCACCATAAGGACAGCTTTCGCCCACGGTGACCGGGCGATCGTGTGTCCCGCGGTGCTCGCCACCTTCACGTTGTGCATGGGCCCGGTGCCAGCGATGCCTTGACGACGCCCGGCGTGCCCCAGCGGACGGGCCCTACCGACGTTGACGACCCCGCGAACGACAACTCCGCGAACGACAACCCTGCGAACATGGTGGGCACGATGGCGACGATCACCCGGCCGACGATGACCCGAGTCGGCCGCCCTGGACACTCCCTGCAGACGGAGTACCTCCGGGCCAGGGAGAACCAGGCACTCGTGCGGCGGGACAAGCTGAGCCGCGAGGTACCCGGCACCGCGGTGCGCTCGGCCCTGGTGGGACTCGTTCTCGCCCTCGTCATCGGCTTCGGCCTGGGGCTGCCCACGGTCGCGGTCGTCGTGTTCCTGCTGGTCTTCATCGCCTGGCCGGCCGGGATCGTGATCGCCTCGTTCGGGACCGCCCCCGACGTCGAGTCGCTGCGCGAGGGGGCCGAGGCGGAGCGCAGGACCGCCCGCGCCATCGCCCGGCTGCGCCGCCAAGGGTACGTCATCCTGCACGACCGGGCCGTCCCCTACTCCGAGGCGACCATCGGTCACCTCCTGGTCGGGCCCGGCGGGGTGATGGTGCTCAGCAGCGACAACAACAAGGGCACCGTGCGGTACAAGAAGGGTGGGGCGACCTGTGACGGAGAGTCACTCAAGCCCCCGATCGACCGCACCGCCTGGTTGGGTGGCGAGGTCCGCAACCAGATCCGCGCAGCACTGCCGATGCTTAAGATCCCGATAAGTCCGATCCTGGTGATGGTCGAGGCCAACGTCCTGTGGAGCGACGGCGCCCTCGACGGAGTGACGATCATCAGCATCAAGGACGTCGTCAACTACATCCGGCGCAAGCCCGGCCGGCTCAACCCCGGTGAGGTCCAGCAGATCGCCGCCGCCACGGAACGGCTGTTTCCGGCCTACTCGGCCAACCGCCTCGCCGAGCAGATCACCGTCGGTCGGGACCAGTGGCTGACCCTGATGGACGCGCTGCGCACGATCCGTGAGCGCGACGGGGACGCTTCCGAGATGCTCGACCGGCTCGCCCAGATCGAGTCCGACCTGGGCCGACAGGCCGACCTCATCAACCGGACCGGAATGCCGCTCACGGTTCCCGGCCGAGCGGGCACTGACGAGGCCGCGAACGGCGGCGGCGCGGCCTCCGGGCCGGACGGTCCGTCGGCTGCCGGCATGGGGCCGGTCGTCTCGCCCCGGCTCGGATCACGCGCGGGCGGACGGCCGCGCCCGGGAGCCCGCCGCGGGCGCATCCTGGCCGCCGTTCGACCGCCCCGGGAGACGACGGACCCCGACGCCGGCCAGGCGCCCGGCGACGGTGCCGCGGGTGACTCGGCCCCGCAGCCACCCGCCGGAAGCTGACGCTCTCCCACTCCGCTCCACTCCGCTCCGCTCCACTCCGCTCCACTCCGCTCCACTCCGCTCCACGCGGCTCCCCCGCAGGCTCTTCCCGCCAGCTCCCCTTCCGGTCCCGTCCGGCGGCGCTGGCGGGAATTTCCCGGCCGCACAAAAGTTGAGCGCGCTAGGATCACCTCTGTCAGGCTATGATAAGAGCCGTCGTCATGAGTCAGAGCGACTCAACACACCAGCCTGGCTTAGCGTTGGCGGAACCGAGGCTTCCCGGAGTGATCCTCAAACCTCGGTTCACCGACAGGTTCCATCCCCACGAGGTCGGTGCGCCCGCCTGATCGGCGCCACCGACATGATCGAAAGGCGCACAGACATGGCACGAGCGGTCGGTATCGACCTCGGCACCACGAACTCCGTCGTGAGCGTGCTCGAGGGCGGCGAACCCACGGTGATCGCCAACGCCGAGGGCTCCCGGACGACCCCGTCGGTCGTGGCTTTCGCGAAGAACGGCGAGGTCCTGGTCGGCGAGGTCGCCAAGCGTCAGGCGGTGACAAACGTCGAGCGCACCATCCGGTCGGTCAAACGCCACATGGGCACCGACTGGAAGATGACGGTCGACGCGAAGGATCTCACGCCCCAGGAGATCAGCGCGTTCATCCTGCAGAAGCTGAAGCGGGACGCCGAGTCCTACCTCGGTGAGACGGTCACGGACGCGGTCATCACCGTCCCGGCGTACTTCGATGACGCCCAGCGTCAGGCCACTACCGAGGCGGGCACGATCGCCGGGCTCAACGTCCTGCGGATCGTCAACGAGCCGACCGCCGCGGCCCTCGCCTACGGGTTGGACAAGGGCGAGAAGGAGCAGACCATCCTGGTCTTCGACCTCGGTGGCGGTACCTTCGACGTCTCCCTACTGGAGATCGGCGACGGTGTCGTCGAGGTGAAGTCCACCTCCGGTGACACCCACCTCGGTGGTGACGACTGGGATCAGCGCGTCACCGACCACCTGATCAAGACTTTCAACGGCCAGCACGGGGTCGACCTCGGCAAGGACAAGATGGCCCTGCAGCGGCTGCGGGAGGCCGCTGAGAAGGCGAAGATCGAGCTTTCGCAGTCCACCCAGACCACGATCAACCTGCCCTACATCACCGCGTCGGCCGAGGGTCCCCTGCACCTCGACGTCTCACTGTCGCGCGCCGAGTTCCAGCGGATGACCTCCGACCTCATCGACCGCTGCAGGCACCCCTTCCAGCAGGCGGTGAAGGACGCGGGGATCAAGGTCAGCGACATCGACCACGTCGTCCTCGTCGGTGGTTCCACCCGGATGCCCGCCGTCGTCGAGCTGGTCCGCGAGCTGACCGGGGGCAAGGAGCCGAACAAGGGCGTCAACCCGGACGAGGTCGTCGCCGTCGGCGCCTCGCTGCAGGCCGGCGTGCTCAAGGGCGAGGTCAAGGACGTCCTGCTCCTCGACGTCACCCCACTCTCGCTCGGCATCGAGACAAAGGGGGGGATCATGACCAAGCTCATCGAGCGCAACACCACGATCCCCACCAATCGCTCGGAGATCTTCACCACCGCCGAGGACAGCCAGCCCTCCGTGCAGATCCAGGTCTTCCAGGGCGAGCGCGAGATGGCCGCCTACAACAAGAAGCTCGGCATGTTCGAGCTGACCGGCCTGCCGCCCGCCCCGCGGGGCATGCCCCAGATCGAGGTCACCTTCGACATCGACGCAAACGGCATCGTGCACGTGTCCGCGAAGGACCTGGGCACCGGCAAGGAGCAGTCGATGACCATCACCGGTGGCTCGGCGCTGCCGAAGGACGACATCGACCGCATGGTCCGCGACGCCGAGCAGTACGCCGAGGAGGACCGCAGGCGCCGGGAGGAGGCCGAGACCCGCAACAAAGCCGAGACGCTCGTCTACTCGACCGAGCGGTTCCTCGCCGAGAACGGCGAAAAGATCGACGCCGCGGTGAAGAGCGACGTGGAGGAGAAGCTCGGCACGCTGCGGGGCGCCGTCGCCGGCACCGACACGGCGGCGATCCGCGAGGCGGCCGACGCGCTGGCCGCGGCTAGCCAGGCGATGGGCCAGGCCATGTACGCGCAGGCCGCCCAGGAGGGCGCGGGTGCCTCCGGCGGCGCCGGAGCAGCCGACGACGACGTGGTCGACGCGGAAATCGTGGATGAGGAGGACAAGAAGTGACCTCAAGCCAGGCCGCGGACTGGTGGGGTTCGTCTCGGCCCGACGGCCGGGACGAGGCCGAAGAGCCCCCGGTGGTGGTGCGGGACCGGCGCCGGATCGATCCGGAGAGCGGCGAGGTCCGGCCGGAGGCCGCTGCGTCCCCCGGCCCGACGGCCACGGAGGTTCCACCCGCCGGAGTCCCGGCGGGCGAGGGTGACGGTGAGCTCGTGGCGTCACTGCGCCAGCAGGTCACCGAGCGGACCGCGGACCTGCAGCGCCTGAAGGCCGAGTTCGACAACTACCGTCGGCGGGTCGAGCGGGACCGTCAGCAGATCGGCGAGCAGGCGACGGCGAAGCTGCTGGCGAGTCTGCTGTCGACCCTCGACGACATCGGCCGGGCTCGTGACCACGGCGATCTGGAAGGCCCGTTCAAGGCGATCGCGGAGGCCTTGGAGGCAGCCCTGGAGGCGACCGGGCTGGAGCGATACGGGGCGAAGGGCGACGAGTTCGACCCGTCGGTCCACGAGGCCCTGATGCACTCCTATCGGTCGGACGTGAGCGGGCCGACTTGCGTGGACGTCTTCCGGGCGGGTTACCTGCACGCGGGCAAGGTGTTGCGGCCCGCGCAGGTGTCGGTCGCGGAACCGTCGGGCGAGGTGGACGAGACCGTCGATCAGCCGGTCGAGGCGGAGGTCGTCGCCGGGGCCGGCGAGGCGGCGGGGAGCGGCCCGGGCCAGGCAGGCGGCCCGCCGAATCGGCCGGCATCGGTTCCCGATGACACGGGCAGTGCGCCCGGGCCGGACAACGGCGGGCCCACTGTCAGCGCCGACTGAACACCGGCTGAAGAGGGGAGCCAGGTCCGTCCGGCCGTCCGCGAGCCGGGGTCTGACGGGCATGGCCGGCCACCGCCTCGCGCGGATGACATCGTGAAGGAAGGAGGGGCGCCGTGAGTGTTCGCGACATGGTCGAGAAGGACTATTACGCCGCTCTCGGCGTTCCAAAGGACGCCTCGGCGACCGACATCAAGAAGGCGTACCGCAGGCTGGCCCGTGAGCTGCACCCCGACAAGAACCCGGGGGACGCCAAGGCCGAGGCGCGGTTCAAGGAGGTCTCCGAGGCCTACGACGTTCTCTCGGACGAGGGCCGTCGACGGGAGTACGACGAGGCCCGGGCGCTGTTCGCGGCCGGCGGTCGTCCCAGCGGCGGCTTCGGCGGGCCTGGCCGAGCCGGGGGTTACGGCGGGTTCGGCGCACCCGGCACGGGCTACGGCAGCGGGCCGAACCTCAACCTCGACGACCTTCTCGGTGGGGCGAACGGCGGCCTCGGCGGCATCTTCGACAACCTGTTCCAGCGGTCGGCACCCGGACGCGGCCCGCGTCGGGGTGCCGACATCGAGGCCGAGGTCACGATCCCCTTCGAGAAATCGCTGACCGGCCTGGAGGCGTCGGTCCGGCTTCCCGGGGCCGCGACCTGTACCACCTGCACCGGCAGCGGGGCGCGTCCCGGCACGACGCCGCGCACCTGCCCGACCTGCCGTGGACTGGGCGTGGTGTCCCGCTCCCAGGGTGGCTTCGCACTCTCCGAGCCCTGCCGCGACTGCCTGGGCAAGGGCACCTTGATCGACCATCCCTGCCCGGACTGCCGGGGCACCGGCCGGCGTGAGCGTGAGCAGCGCATCCGCATCCCACCTGGGGTGAGCGACGGACAGCGGCTGCGGGTCCGGGGGCGTGGCATACCCGGCGAACGGGGCGGACCGGCCGGTGATCTCGAGGTGACGGTGCACGTGCTGCGCCATCCGGTGTTCGAGCGGGAGGGGAACAACCTGGCGATCACTCTCCCCGTGACGATCACCGAGGCCGCCCTCGGCGCATCGATACGGGTGCCGACCCTGGACGGTGCTCCGCTCACGATGAAGGTACCGGCGGGGACCTCCAGCGGTCGACGCCTGCGGGCCCGCGGGCGGGGTGTCCCCACAGCCGGGGGCGGGAACGGGGACCTCATCGTCACCCTCGAGGTGACGGTGCCGAAGCCGAGTGATCTCTCGCCACGGGCACGTACGGCGTTGCTGGAGTTCGCCCAGGCCCATCCCGAGGACCCACGGGCGCCGTTGATGGAACGGATGGGGGCAGGCGGATGACCGGGCGGCCGAACCGCACATCCGACCCGCCGCCCGCCCGGCGCGGGCGAGCGACGGGAGCAGGGCGAACAGGGGAACGGCAGCTCCAGAGAGGACCGGCGGCGTCCCCCGCTGAGGTTCGGCCGGACACCGAGATTCGGCCGGAGGGCTACTACCCCGCCGGCCCGCTGCCGGGCCCGGCCCACGACGAGGACGCACCAGTCTACGTCATCTCGATCGCCGCGCAGCTCGCCGGGATGCATCCCCAGACCCTGCGGTCCTACGACCGGCTCGGGCTGGTCACGCCCGGGCGCACGGCCGGGCGGGGGCGGCGTTACTCCGCCCGGGACGTGGCGTTGCTGCGCGAGGTGCAGCGGTTGTCCCAGGAGGAAGGCGTCAACCTGGACGGGATCAAGCAGATCCTCCGGTTGAGCGCCCAGGTGATGGCGCTGCAGGCGCAGGTGCGTCAGCTCACCGAGGAGCTCGCCCGGTCCCGCGCCGACACGGACCGCGCGGTGGCCGAGGCGCATGCCAGTCACCGGCGCGACCTCGTCCCGGTGGATCGCGGCGCGCTCGTGGTCTGGCGGCCGCTGCCCCGCCGCTGACCGGCCGGGCGGAGCCGGCAAACGGATGCAGGGGGTTCATCGCGGCGCGCCCGCAAAGTTGAGTAGGAACGACTCAGGTATGCTGAGCGTTGAAAAAGCGACGGTGCACGCCGTCCGACCATCTGGGATCCGCCATGAACGCTGAACGCCTCACCGCCCGGTCGCAGGAGGCACTCTCCGCAGCGATCAGTCGAGCCACCGCCGACGGGTCACCCCTCGTCGACCCCCTCCACCTGCTCACCGCACTGCTCGAAGCGTCTGACGGGGTCGGCGCGGCGCTGCTGGCGTCCGCGGGCACCTCGGTCGACACGGTGCGCTCCCGAGCCGAGGCCGCAGTGACGCGGCTGCCCCGCGCGACGGGCATGAGCGTGTCCCCGCCGCAGCTGTCCCGCCAGCTCATCGCGGTGCTGAACAACGCCGAGCGGCAGGCCGGTCAGCTGGGTGACGAGTACACCTCGGTCGAGCATCTGGTCGTGGCGCTCGCCGAGGAGGGGGGCGAGGCCGGGCGGATCCTTACCTCCGCCGGCGCCACCCCCGACGCGCTGCGCGGCGCCTTCGAGAAGGTGCGCGGCGGCGCCCGGCGGGTGACCACCCGGGACCCGGAGGGCTCCTACCGCGCGTTGGAGAAGTACTCCATCGACCTCACCGAGCGTGCGCAGCAGGGCAAGCTGGACCCGGTGATCGGCCGCGACGCCGAGATCCGCCGCGTCATCCAGGTGCTGTCGCGGCGGACGAAGAACAACCCGGTCCTCATCGGCGAGCCCGGGGTCGGCAAGACGGCCATCGTCGAAGGGCTCGCGCTGCGGGTCGTCGCGGGTGACGTGCCCGAGTCGCTGCGCGGCCGGCGCATCGTCTCGCTCGACCTCGGTTCGATGGTTGCTGGCTCCAAGCTGCGCGGCGAGTTCGAGGAGCGGCTGACCTCCGTCCTCAACGAGATCCGCGAGGCCGAGGGTCAGATCATCCCCTTCATCGACGAGCTGCACACCGTCGTCGGCGCCGGCGCGGCCGAAGGAGCGATGGACGCCGGCAACATGCTCAAACCGATGCTCGCCCGCGGCGAGCTGCGCATGATCGGCGCCACCACCCTGGAGGAGTACCGCACCCGGATCGAGAAGGACCCGGCGCTGGAACGTCGCTTCCAGCCGGTCCTCGTCGGCGAGCCGACGGTCGAGGACACCATCGGCATCCTGCGCGGGCTCAAGGAACGCTACGAGGTGCACCACGGCGTGCGCATCACCGACACCGCGCTGGTCGCCGCGGCCACCCTGTCCGACCGCTACGTCACCGCACGCTTCCTGCCGGACAAGGCGATCGACCTGGTCGACGAGGCCGCGTCCCGGCTCCGCATGGAGATCGACAGCCGGCCGGTGGCGATCGACGAACTCGAGCGCGCCGTGCGCCGCCTGGAGATCGAGGACATGGCGCTGTCCAAGGAGAACGACGAGGCCTCCCGCGAGCGGCGGGGGCGCCTGCAGCGCGAGCTCGCCGACCGGCGTGAGGAGCTGTCGAGCCTGACGGCCCGCTGGCACCGGGAGAAGGACTCGATCTCCGAAGTTCAGAAGATCAAGGAGGAGCTGGAGAACGCGCGGCGCGCCGCGGAGCTCGCCGAGCGCGACCTCGACCTCGCCAAGGCCGGGGAGCTGCGGTACGGCACCATCCCGACGTTGGAGAAGCGGCTGTCGGCGGCGACCGGCGCGCTGGCCGGCGCGGACTCCCCCGGTGGGGCGATGCTCAACGAGGAAGTCGGCCCGGACGATGTCGCCGAGGTCGTCGCCGCCTGGACCGGGATCCCGGCCGGTCGCCTCCTCGAAGGCGAGACGGCGAAGCTGCTGCGCATGGAGTCCGCACTGCACGCGCGGGTCATCGGCCAGGACGACGCGGTGCGGGCCGTCTCCGACGCGGTCCGCCGGGCCAGGGCCGGGATCGCTGACCCGGACCGGCCGACCGGCTCCTTCCTCTTCCTCGGGCCCACCGGGGTCGGGAAGACCGAGCTCGCGAAGGCGCTCGCCGACTTCCTCTTCGACGACGAGCGGGCGATCGTGCGCATCGACATGAGCGAGTACGCCGAGAAGCACTCGGTGGCCCGCCTGATCGGCGCCCCGCCCGGGTACATCGGGTTCGAGTCCGGCGGTCAGCTCACCGAGGCGATCCGCCGCCGGCCGTACAGTGTCATCCTGCTGGACGAGGTCGAGAAGGCCCATCCGGACGTCTTCGACGTCCTGCTGCAGGTTCTCGACGACGGGCGGCTCACCGACGGCCAGGGCCGCACGGTGGACTTCCGCAACACGATCCTCATCCTGACCTCGAACCTCGGGTCGCAGTTCATCGCGGACCCCACGCTCAGCCCGCAGGTGCGCCGCGAGTCGGTGATGGTCGCCGTGCGCGACGCCTTCAAGCCGGAGTTCCTCAACCGCCTCGACGACGTCCTCGTCTTCGACCAGCTGGGCCGGGACGAGCTGGCCCGCATCGTCGATCTCCAGCTCGATCGGCTGCGGGCCCGGCTGCTCGACCGGAGGATCACCCTCAACACCACCGACGCCGCCAAGGGATGGCTCTCCGACGTCGGCTACGATCCGGTGTTCGGGGCCCGCCCGCTGCGGCGGCTGGTCCAGACGGCGATCGGCGACCAGCTCGCCAGGGAACTGCTCGGCGGGCAGATCCGGGACGGCGACGAGGTGCTCGTCGACGCCGCGCTGGACCGCTCGGGTCTGACGGTCAAGGCCGCCACCGTCAAGTCCCTCTGACAGGCCTCCCGGCGAATCGCCGCAGACCGGGCGAGGACCATCGTGGGGACGGCGCGCCGCCGGTTCCTCGGCCGATTCGGGCCGGACGTATCGGATGTGCGACTTATTGTTGCGGAATGCACGACGCTCTTCTGCCGGATCCCGCGCAGTGGCGGGTCCTGCCACCGGACCTACGGCGGCTTCGACGGGCGCTCCTGATCGTGGGAGCCGTCCCGGTGGTGGCGCTCACCCTGCTGATCACGGCGGCGTTCGGCGGCTGGCCCTGGATACTGATCACGGTGGCGCCGGTTCTCGTGACGGGCTGGCTCTGGCGCTCGATCGGCCTCCGCTGGCAGGCCTGGCGCTACGCCGAGCGGGAGGACGATCTCCTGATCAGCCGCGGGGTGCTGACGCGTCGCCTGATCGTGGTGCCGTACGGTCGGATGCAGCTCGTCGACGTCACCGCCGGGCCGCTGGCACGCCGTTTCGGCATCGCCAAGGTGCAGCTGCACACCGCGGCCGCGGACAGCGATGCCGTCATCCCCGGCCTGGCCCCGGACGAGGCCGCACGGCTACGTGACGCGCTCACCGAACGCGGTGAAGCCCGGTCGGCCGGGCTGTGACAATCGAGCGGGGGTCCACCACCGGCGAAGCGCCGGCTCGGGCGACACGCCCCGGCCAGGACGGGTTTCACCGGCTGCATCCGCTCACCCCGTTCCTGCGCGGCTGGGTAATCGTCGCGGCGTTCGTGGCGACGGTCGGCAGGAACCTCGCCGACGACGCCACGCCCCGCATCATCGGGCTCACCCTGATCTTCCTGATCCCCGCCGCCGGCATCTACGGATACTGCGCCTGGCGGTTCACCCGCTACCGGGTCGAACGCGACAATCTTCGGCTCGATACCGGGCTTTTGGTCCGACGGACCCGCCATGTCCGGCTGGATCGGTTACAGTCGGTGGACATCGCCCAACCGCTTCTCGCCCGAGCCGCGGGGCTCGCCATCCTCCGGCTCGATCTCGCCGGCAGGGAACGCTCCGAACTGGACACCGACTCCGGGTCCGACCTGCGGTACCTGTCGGTGGGTCACGCCCAGCGGCTGCGGGCCGAGCTGCTGGCCACCGCCGCGGGATTCGCGCCGGACGTAGGCGAGGCACCGCAGCGCCCACTCGCCGAGGTGCCACCACGGCGGCTGGTGGCCGCGATCGCGCTGTCCCCCGCGCCGTGGGTGGCGCTGTTCGGCGCGGCCGCGATCGCCACGCCCGCCCTGCTGACCGGTACCCTCACCGGCGCCCTCGGCGCCGTTCCGATGCTCGGCAGCCTCTGGCACACGACGTTTCGCCGGTTCGCGGCCGGCTACCCCTACACCGTCTCCGAGTCACCCGACGGGCTGCGCATCATCAGCGGTCTGCTCAACCGCACCCACGCCACGGTCCCGCCGGGACGGGTCCAGGCGATCAGCATCGGCGAACCGGCGCTGTGGCGCTGGTCGGGCTGGGTGACGGTCCGGATGAACGTGGCTGGCGGCGGGCCCTCCGTGCTGCTACCGGTGGCCCGCCGGGCGGATGCGCTGGCCCTGATCGGCCGGCTGCTGCCCGGAGTGGACGTCGCCGCGGTGGCGATGACCCGGCCGCCACGCCGGGCCGCCTGGCTCGCCCCGCTCCACTGGCGGCGGCTGTCCTGCGGAGCGGACGACACGGTCTTCGTCGTACACCGGGGAATCGTCCGGCGGCACACCGATCTCATCCCTCACGGCAAGGTGCAGAGCATCCGGATCGTGCAGAACCCGCTGGCCAGACTGCTACGGCTGGCCGACGTGCACCTCGATACCACCGGCGGCCCGGTGACGGTGCGCGCCGGCCTGCGCGACGCCGACGAGGCGGTCTCGCTCGCCGCCGCGCAGGCCGAGCGATCCCGGATCGGTCGGCGCCACGCCGTACCGGACCGCTGGATGAGCCGGGGCGCCGGGTAAACGAAGCGCGCTACCGGCCCGCCCTCAGCCGAACGTGGGGAACTCCGGTCCGAAGAGGGAACCCCACAGGTTCACGGCCTCCTCGTGATCGTCGGCCTGTTCCGCATCCACCGCCTTCGCCGAGTAGATCCGGGCGAGCCGGACACTCTCGGCCAACGCCTCGATGTCCTCGACGCGCAGGTACGACGACAGGTCCCCGCCGACGCCGGCCGGGTCGGCCACGGTGAGGCCGACGTCGTCCAGGTGCCGGAAGACCTCGGCGAGCCCCTGCCGGGTGTTGAGCCCGCGACCGGCGAGGACCTGCCCGGAGAGCGCCTCGATATGGAAGGAGCGCAGGTGGCTGCCGCGCACCCGGTTCCACGCCTTGAGCAGGCGGACCGCCGAGATCACCCGGGGGCCGAGGTCCGCCACCCAGCTCGTGTGCCGCTCCGGCCGGGTCGGCAGCCAGCCACCGACCCGGTCGGGTATGACGTACCCGGCACGCGGATGATCGAAGGCCGGCACCAGATGGACGTCCGGGGGGGCATCGTAGACGATGCGCAGCGCCTGGCCGCGGCTGCCGATCGTCTGGATCCGATCTCCGCCGATGGCGTTGCGTACACAGAGCAGCAGGTCGCGGGAGTCCCAGCGGAAACGCTTCCAGGCGCTGTTGGCCGCCGAGAAGACCGCGAAGATGTCGACCTCGTCGAGCGGACGGATCATGGTGTCCCGCCCCGCCGAGCCGATCGTAGCGACCCCGACCAGCGGCAGCGCGCAACGGGGCGGGAAGATCGCGCGCAGCGCCCGCTCCGCCTCGTCGCGGCGAGCCGCGACGACGGCACGGTCCTCGGCACTGAGACGGATCAGGTCGTCGAGTTTCGCGAAGGCACGCGCCGTGGTGCCGACCAGCAGCGGACCGGTTGTCGGGTTAATCGGCGACGTCGAGCCGGCCGCAGCCGGCTCGGAGCGGAGGCCTCCCTCGGAGGGGAACAGAGGGTTGAGCGTCCCCGGCGCCGACTCCTTCGGCCGACGCCAGTGCGGCGGAATGATCAGATGGTCGTACGTGACCTCGCTCGGCCGGACTCCGGCCGGTGTCCCCCGAGGGGTATCCACACTCATGGTGCTGACCTCCCAGGCGCAGGTGGCGCCGGACCGTTCGGGCTCCCCTCCCCGGGCACGCGACGGCCCTCCCACGGACCCCCACGGACGCCCCGCCCAGCTTCGGCCCGTCGGCCATTGGTCGCGACATCGCCTTACATGGTGCCCCAGGGCATCACAGTCTGAACAGGGGGCTGTCTCCGCGGCGTGTTCACCACTCTCCTCGTGACGACGAAAGAATGAGCCGGGAGCTGTCACCCAGCCGACAACACAGCATGGTAACGGTACCGTCACAATGACCTTCTGCCGCGCCGCGAAAGGCGGCTGGACATGGGTTCTGCCCGTTCGGGCCGGATGACGGCCAGATCCGGACGGTACCGGAGCGGTCGGCGGTGACCCGCGGCGCCAGGCCCGGACGAAGCCCGGCGCCCAATGACGTTGCGTGACAAACCTCAATGGTCAACTTGGCGGCGGACGCAGCCAGATCCGCCACCAATCGGCGATCAGCACACCGGTGGGCACGAACGAGGTCGCCTGCGCGAGACGCTTCCCCACGCTGTCCCCGCGCCGGATCCGCGTCTCCACCAGAGCGCCGCGGTATTCGAACCATCCCGCGACCGCGCGGATCGCCTCGGTGGCGTAGCCGCTGCGCCGGCATCCGAGCACGATCGACACCCCGACCACCACCCGCCGGCCGTGGGCCTCCGCCGCGAGCAGGCCCACCGCCGCCGATCCTGGATGGCGACCCGGGTGGCGACGCAGCACCCAGGTCAGGACCGTGTGGCCGGCGCTCGCCCGACGGCGCAGTTCGCGCCGCAGCGCCCCCGCCGGATCGTCGGGATCGGGCGCCCCCGCGGCAGGATCGGTCCCGACGATTCCGCCGAAGGGGCCGGATCCGTCACCGGGAGCGCCACGCACGCCTGATCGCGGGGTGATGACCGTGAACGCCAGCGAAGGCGCGAGCTCCTCGGCGACGTATCCCGCGTTCCAAATGGTGAGCGGGAGTGCGAGTAGTCGGGAGGTGGTGAGTGTAGGGCCATCACCCACGACGGGATGGCTCCCGGACCCCGAGCAGACCCCGTTCCCGGAGCCAGGACTCGGTGCGGTTCATGCCCTCGGGCAGCCGCACGACCGGCGACCATCCCGTCCGGGCCCGGATCTTCTCGATGGAGAGGCCCGCGTCGCGGGTCAGGGTGCGCACGGTGAGCGGACCGAGGTCCACCCGGGCGCGGGGATCGACTCCGGCCACCAGACGGGCACCGACACCGCGGACCAGGCCCGGTGCCCGCCGCGACGGGATCGCCGAGTTCATCGGAACGGCCGGAACGGCTGAGCCCGCTGGCCGTACCGAGGTCGTCGAGACCGCCGGGACCGGGTGGGTGGGGAGGGGTGGCGTCTCGGCCGCGGAACCGTCCGCGCCTCGCCTCCGGTAACCCTCCGCGAACGAACAGACACGATCAATCGCGTCGACCGCTTCGAAGATCCTGGCCGGTACGGAGCGGGGCGCCGCGATCGCGAGCATCTGACAGTAAAAGGTGAAGAAGTCGGCGGCGGACACCGACTCCCCCCCGGTCACGTGCAGCACCTCACCGGCGACCGCCGACCGGTCCGCACCGGCGACGGTGGTCACCGCCGTGACCACGTCGTCGACATGCACGGGGCTGAGCACACCCCGGCCGCCGTCGACGAGGACGAACCGCCCGGCCCGCATCAGCAGCACCGGCCAGAGGGTCCAGCGACCAGCCCGGGGACCGTAGGCGTCCCCGATCCGCAGGACGGTCGCGCCGAGTCCGTGCGCAGCGGCCGACCCGACCGCCTGTTCCGCGGCGGCCATGGCGTCGGCGCGGACGTCGCCAGTCAGCCCGATCGGCGTGGTCTCGTCCAGTGGTCGGCCGACGGCTCGCGCGGGCCCCCGGTCCCCGGTCCCGCCGGGGACCGGGCCACTCGTCCGGGCAAGCACGTCCACGCAGGAAAGATGGATGAAGCGGTCGACCCCGGCCCGACCCGCGGCGTCGAGCAACGCCGCCGTGGCGCCGAGGGTCACCCGCCGGATCTCGGCGTCGGGCACCCGTACCGGCGCTCCGGCTCGGCCGGGACGCACCGGGGTCAGTTCCGCGACGCCACCGGTCCCGATGGCGTCGGCATGGATCACCAGCTCCGTGCCGTAAAGGGCTTTCTCCCACTCACCGGGACGGCTGACGTCGGCCTGCATGACACCCGGCGCGCGCCGGATGTCGATGGCGATAACGTCGTCACCGCGCCGCCGCAGCGCGTGGGCCAGCGCTCCGCCGAGGAAGCCGGCCGCGCCGGTGACCACCGCCCGAACCAAGGTCACTCCTCCTGCCAGGATCACCCTCGCCGACGGCGCTGCCGCGCGGCCCGCCAGCCCGTCCACCGGCTGGGTCCGCGGGCTTTACCACGCTCGTTGCCGTGCTCGCTGCCGTCGGCGACGATGACCCGACCCTACGGGATCGACTACTGATCAGGACCGGGACATCCCCGCGAGTCGGGAGGATCGAGGTCGGGTGCACCTCGCGGGATGCCACGGGCCGGTCGCGCCCGGCAAGTGGGCCGGGCCTCACGGCGTCCCGAAGTCCTGGGTCCAGTAGGTGCCGTACCTGCCGCCCGTCGCGTAGCCCACGCCGATCCGGGTCAACGAACAGGTGAGGATGTTCGATCGGTGGTCCGGGCTGTTCATCCATCCGCGCATCACCTCGGCCACGGTGCGCTGACCGGCGGCGATGTTCTCGGCGGCGATGGAGAAGGAGAAGCCGGCGGCGGCGATCCGGTCGAAGGGCGAGCGACTGTCCGGGCTGTCGTGGCCGAAATAGCCGGCCGTGGCCATGTCGACGCTGTGTGCCTGGGCCGCGGCGGCCAACCGTAAGTCGACGATCAACGGAGGGCAACCGGCCGCCCGGCGCTCGAGGTTGGTCGAGGTCACGACCTGACCGACCAGGCTCGTCCAGGAGGCCGGCAGGTACGGCGGGCGCGGCGAGATAACAGCCGGCGCCGGGGCCGACGCGGACGGAGCCGTCACCGGCGCGGCCAGGGCCAGAGCCGACGCCCGCGCAGCGGGCAGCTGATCCGGACCGGCCGGGCGAGCGGCGGGCTGCGGCTCGGCCCCGGGCCCGGTCGGCGCACCCCGATCCGCGATCCGATCCGCGATCGACGTGGGAGGGACCCCGACCACGCCCCGACCCGGCTGCGCGCCGACGCGGCCGGCCACGTGGTCACCGTCACGCGGTCCCGAATGACCACCCGCGAGCAGCACGACCGCCAGAACCGCGGTCAAGGCCCCTGCCGCGGTGCAGAGGACGGGGCCGGCGCGACGCCGTTCCGCATGGTGCCGCCTGTGGTGTCGAAGCATCGAATCCTTCGGTGGTCGGACCCCCCGACCGCGTACCTGGACCGATCAAGGTTAGCCGGCCATAGCCAGAAATTGCCATAGGAAAGGGAATTGATCGTCCAATGTGATCTGGTCGTAACGTCGTGGAGACTACCGGTCCACGGATCTCCCGACGGGATCCGGCGCCGCGGGGCACTAACGGACAACATCCCTACGCTCCTCGCCCGACCCTCGGCGCTCCTCGCCCGACACGGACTACCGCGGCCCCTGGTCGGGGAGCCGGCCCGATCGCCGACGCAGCAGCTCACCGGCGATCCCGGCGATGACGGAGATGGCGATCACGACGAGCGCGATCCACACCGCCGCATCCCGCAGCCCAGGAATGGCGGCCGCCGTATAGCCCAGAAGGATCAATCCGGTCCCCCAGACGAGCGCTCCGAGCATGACCGCGATCAGAAAGCGGGACCATGACATCGCCACGGCCCCGGCGAGTACCGGCGCGAACGTCCTCGCCCACGGCACGAAGCGGGCCGCGACCAGGGTGATCGGCCCGAACCGTCGGTAGAATTCCTCCGTACGGGCCAGCACCGTGGCGTACCTGCGCTCCAGGTACGGCCGGCCGAGGCGATGCCCGGTGTAGTAGCCCGCCACCGCCCCGACGGTGGCCGCCGCCGCGACCCCGATCGAGAGGACCGCGACGGACACGTTCGACGCCGCGTCCGCCGCCATCAGCCCGGCCGCGAAGAGAATGGTGTCACCCGGAAGCCAGAACCCGATCAGGATCCCGCTCTCGACGAAGATGACCGCGAAGAGGACGACGTACAGCGTCATCCCGGACAGGCTGCCGACATCCACTCGACCAGTGTGCCGACCCTTGGTCGGCACCCGCCCCGCGCCCGGCGCGCGGACCGGCACCGCGTCGGCGACGTCAGCCGCATCCGACCCCGGGACGGGGCAAGGCGTCATACCCTTCGCCCATCAGGAGTCCACGGCGGGCTTCGGCCCGATCCGGCTGCCCTGCACCGCGGGTGCAGGGCTGATCGGCGCCCCTACAGGTTCGTAAGGAGCCCCACCGATGCCCATCGCCACGCCAGACGTATATGCCGAGATGCTCGACCGGGCGAAGGCCCAGTCCTTCGCCTACCCCGCGATCAACGTGACCTCGTCGCAGTCCCTGAACGCCGCGCTGCGGGGCTTCACCGAAGCCGGCAGTGACGGCATCGTGCAGGTGTCCACCGGCGGTGCCGAGTACCTGTCCGGCTCGACGGTGAAGAACATGGTCCTCGGCGCGGAGGCACTAGCCGAGTTCGCCCACCATGTCGCGGAGGCGTATCCGGTCAACATCGCCCTGCACACCGACCACTGCCCGGCCGACAAGCTTGACACCTACATCCGTCCCCTGATCGCGATCTCGAAGGATCGGGTGGCCCAGGGGCGCGAGCCGCTCTTCCAGTCGCACATGTGGGACGGCTCGGCGGTCCCCCTTGAGGAGAACCTCAAGATCGCCGAGGAACTACTCGCGGATGCCGCCGCCGCGAAGATCGTTCTCGAGGTCGAGATCGGGGTCGTCGGCGGCGAGGAGGACGGCGTCGTCGGCGCGATCGACGAGAAGCTCTACACGACGCCGGAGGACATGTGGCGGACGGCCGAGGTGCTCGGCACCGGCGCGAAGGGGCGCTACCTGCTCGCCGCCACCTTCGGCAACGTGCACGGTGTGTACAAGCCCGGAAACGTCAAGCTACGCCCGACGATTCTGCACGAAGGACAGGAGTACGTCGCCAGGAAGCTCGGGCTGCCAGCCGGCGCGAAGCCGTTCAACCTCGTCTTTCACGGCGGTAGCGGGTCGGCTCTCACCGAAATCCGCGAGACGCTCGACTACGGGGTGGTCAAGATGAACGTGGACACGGACACCCAGTACGCATTCACCCGCCCCATCGTGGAGCACGTGTTCAAAAACTATGACGGCGTTCTCAAGGTGGACGGTGAGGTCGGCGTGAAGAAGGCATACGACCCGCGTACCTACGGAAAGCTCGCGGAGAGCAGCATGGCGGCCCGCGTCGCCCAGGCGTGTGAGGACCTCCGTTCCGCCGGCACCAGCCTCGGACGGGCATAGTGGCTCTTCGAAGTTAAGCGGGTTTGAGGCATCTGCGGGCTCGGCGGGTGGTTGCGCAGCGTGTGCGTAGCCGCTGGTTTTCGGG
>NZ_CDWRCL010000029.1:0-27750 GCF_977927575.1 Frankia sp. CcCS3 | reverse complement strand
ATCAGCGACAGATCCCCTGGTGTGGCTCCCCAGGTGGGTGCATCTTTCGCCCCGATGCGTTACTTCTGGGACCGATGTGCGAAAGTTGCGGGAAAGCGGTTTTCCCGGCCGCGTCCGACCTTGCGGCACCCCCTCCCCACCACCTCGAAGATCGGCCCTGTCCCGACGATCAGCGCCACCTCGAAGATCCCGCGTCCGGTCCGATCCTGCTCGGAGTCCGATCGATGTCCCTGTCCACGGCCGTGCGTCTGCAACGCCCGCGCCCGGTCGCCTTCGCCATCGCACTCGTGCTGGCGTGGTTGCTGCTTGCTCTTGTCGCGTTCGCCCTGCGCCGCGGTCCCATCGAGGATGATCTTTCCGCCCGGGCGACCGCGGCGGTCCGGTCCACCGGCGGCGGGCACGCCCAGGTTCACGTCGAGGGGCGTGATGCGGTCGTCACCGGTCGTTTCCCGAGTGCCGCCGCCGCCGAACAGGCGCGGGCCTCGGCCGCGGTCGCCGGCACGACCTCCGCGCGTCTCGGTGACGACGTGGTCATCGCGACCGAACCCGCGCGCCCCCTGGTGCTCGCCGTGGCCGGCCGAGGACTGTCGATCACGGCGACCGTGCCCGACCGGGCGAGCCGTGCCGTGTTGCTCGCCGCCGTGGCGGACGCGAGCGGCGGGTCGGTGACCGGCGAGGTCCGGGTCGACCCGGCCGTGGCGGAGCCGCCGGTGGAGGCGGTGGCCGCCGTCGCGGCGGCGCTGCGCGGTTTCCCCGGGAACCACTCGGTCACAGTCTCCGGGACGACCGTGGCGGTGGCCGGCAGCGCCCCGGACGAGGTCACGAGGCGGCGCCTCGGCGCCCAGGTGCTGGCGGCGGCCGGTACCACCGTTCCTGATGCCACCCTGGACAACCGGCTTGTCGTCCCGGGAGAGAAGCCTGCCGCCCCGGCGGCGAAGCCCACCTCCGACGCCGGGGCCCTCGCGGCCCTACGCGCTGCCCTCGACGGTCGGAACGTGACGTTCCCGGTCGGCGCAGCGACACTGAGCCCGCCGGCCGGGTCGTGGTCCTGGTCGGCGGCCACACCGACGCCTTCGGGCCGGCGACCCTCAATCAGGCGTTGTCTCTGGACCGGGCCCGGGTGACTGCCGACTACCTGACGGACCGGGGCGTACGTCCCGACCTCATGCGCGTCGCCGGGTTCGGTTCCCGGTGGCCGGAGGCCGACAACGCCACGCCCCGGGGACGGGCGGCCAACCGTCGGGTCGAGATCGTCCCGTGGCCCGATCGCTGATTCTGGGCGAGCCCGATCCCGGCTGATCCGGTCGATCTGCAGTCCGGCCGATTTCCGGCCCAGTGTCACGGTGATGTCGCGGATGCGCGACCGTCTTGCCTGCGGCGGGTGGCCCATGGCACCCTCTGCTTAGGGAAGGCTTAGCTAAGGCTGCTCCGCAGGGTCGACTGCCCCACGGGGTCGAAGGATCATCGACAGATCGACAGGGTCGCGAACTGCCGCTTGGCCGTCCGCGTGCTGGCTGTCTCGGGCGTGGTGAGGTGCGGTGCTCGTCTGTTCATGCTTCGCGGTGTCCGACCGGATGCTACGCAATGTGATCGCGTCGGGTGCCTGCGACGTTGACGCCGTCGGCGAGCGATGTGATGCCGGGACGGGCTGTGGCGGCTGTGTAGAGGAGATCGCCGAGCTGTTGGACGAGGCGTACGCGCGCCGCGGCAGCCCGGTCGCCAGGGCGGGGTAGGGTTCCGGAGGGGTGCTGGTCACCTCGTTGTGGTACCCCGCGTGGCGGCCCGCCCGCCCGCGACCCGTACCGCCCGGACCATCCGCAACGATCGAGCTCCCGGCGCCGCGTCCCCCGCCGTTGACCGCCGCGCCCGCCGACCGGCTCCGGCTCGCCCACTATCCGCTCGTCGGCGACATCGGGTTCGACTCGGCGGTGGCCGTGACGGACGCCCCGCCGGCCGCGGGCACCTTCGCGTTCGTGGTGTTCTCCCAATCGGCGACGACCGTCGGCCGGGGGACCGTCGCCTGGATCTCCATCCGCACGCGCCACGGCTCGTACCAGACGTCGAGGCGCGCCATCGGCTCGTCCGCGGGCCCGTCGACACTCGGGGTCCCCGCCGGCAACCCCCACTGCGCCTCGATGCGGCGGTACATGATCTCGGTGAGGTGCGGCGCGTCCCGGCCCAGGTCGTCCAACGTCTCGGTGGTCAGCGTCCGGCGGCTGATCGGACCACGCCGGGCCAGCGCGGTCCGCAGGCTCGCGACGGTGACGAAACGCCGGCGGACGGCGTCGACGAGCAGGCCCTGCGCGTCCGCGCGGGTAGACGCCCACTCGGCCATGTCGATGACGGACCGGGCGGGGGCCGTCCGCCGGGGCAGGTGGAGGGGATCGATCTCGGTGATGTCGAGCCGAGCGCTGTGCCGCAGAAGCACGCCCGGCGGCGCGGCGATCCGGCGGTCGGTGGGCAGGAGAACCGTCACCGGGCCGGTGTCGTAACCGTCCAGACCCGCGAGCCCCGCCGCGCAGGCGCCCGCGAGCACCGCGTCCGGGCCGACGGCCTGCAGGGCCCCCCACAGCTCCTGCATCCTCGTCACGGGTGCGGCGGCCGTGATCAGCACGCCGCGGAAGGGTTGCTGCCAGCGGCCGTCGTTCAACCGTCGGCGGATCTCGTCGCGGGTGATGCCGGCGTTGATCGCATCGCGCATCGTGATCACGCCGGCCTGCATGGTGGCGATCTCCTGCCAGGAGAGTCGGCCAGGGTTATGGGCCATGAGAAGACGATGGCGGTTGTCTGTCCGTTGGGCCAGAACCTTTTTCGGGCTGTGGATAACTTTCGGCTGTCTCCTTCCTGACGGCCGCGTTCCGGCCCGGGTCAGCCATGCCCCGGGTGGTGGTCCCCGACGCCGGGAACCCATCCCCGCGTCCCCGGGTGAGTGCTCTGACCCCCGGAGCCGCCGGAGCCGCTGGGACGTGTCTTGGGCGGGACGAGCCGGTAGACCTCCTCGTCGGCCGGCGGTTGCTGGCCGATGCCCGGAAACCCGACGGGCGGGGCGGGCTCGATCCGACGCCGTTCCTCCGCGCCGGTCCGCGCCAGACCGGCATGATCAGTAGCAGCCTGGCCCGTACCAGTCTGGCCCGCGCCGGACTGGATCATCCCGGCTCCGGCGGTTCCGGCGTGGTGACCCGCCAGGGGCGCGGCGGCCGCGTCGGGTACGGACCAGCGGTCGGCCGGGGAGACCCCGGGCAGCAGGACGGTGCCCGGATTGCAGTCCCCCGGCACCACCCGTCCCGCCCCATCGACCGGGTTGACCAGCAGGAATGCGGTCGCCGGCAGGGTCTGGACGGTGGTCGGCTCCACGGTGAACTCGTAGACCCGCTGGGAGGTCGTGCCGTCGGTCGTCGAGTCGCTCACCGACGAGTTTGTCGTGCGCTGCCAGGTCTGCGATCGCGACGTCGTCACCGACTCCTGCCATCCGGCGTTCTTCGACGTGTTCTGCAACCAGGGCAGCAGCCGGGTGCCGTCGTAGGTCCGGCCGGTTCCGCCGCTGGTGCCGGCCGTCTCCGAGGTGCCGTCCTGGTCACCGACGCTGTCGCTGTCGCCGGCCGTGAAACTGCGCCCCACCTGGGCCGTCACCTGAGACATGACGAAGCGGTAACCACGCCCGATGAACTCCGCCGCGGTCGCGGCGTCCTTACCGTTTCCCAATCGCATGATGATCGTCGAGCCCCCCTGGCTGCCCAGCACCCGTTCGGCGTCGTCGGCGAGCCGTTCGAAGAGCAGCACGAGCCGCACCCCGGCGAGCTCGGCGTGGCGGGTCAGCCCGGTCAGGACCGCTCGGCCGAGATGGTCCGCCCCGGCGACAACCAGCATGTCCCGGCTGGTCGGCCCGCCCCGCTGGCGGCGACGGAGCTGGTGGAGCACGGTCTGGACGAGGAGCCGGTCCGCGAGTTCCTTGCGGTGGGCGGACGAGTCCCGGCTCGACGTGGCGAGAACCCGCAGCCCGGGTACCGGCCACCAGGCCGCCAGCGGACGGGGCACACTGTCGGCCCTGGTCGTCGGCACCCTGGTCGTCGACCTACCGGCTGCGGCCGTCAACATGTGGGCCTCGACCGTCGCGGCCGGTGCCGTCGCGGCCGGTGCCGTTGCGGCCGTGGCTGGTGGTGGCGGGCTGAGCGCCTCCAGCGAGGAACGCAGGTAGCGCAGCTCATCGGCGATCCGGTCGCCGCGGCCGAACGCGTCCATGTGCGCGGTGAGCTCCCCGGCTTCGGCCGTCGACAGCGACATGGCCGCGCTGCCGTCGTCGAGACCTTCGAGGACGCGCAGGCCCTCGGCGAGACGGCGAATGCTGAGCCATTCGTACAGAACGACGGCGACGGTGGTGATCAGATCCGCGTGCAGGGCGCGTCGGTGCGGATCATCGCCGCTCTCCTGGGACAGGCCGAACGCGTCGGCGACGAGCTCGCCGGCCTCCCGCGGCCCGAGGCCGTCGAGGAGTGCCACCTCGTCGAGCTGGCGGGGCAGGTCCCAGGACTCCACCGGCCAGCGCGCCTGGCCGGCGAGGCGCGCCAACCCCCCGCCCACCGTCCGCTCGCTGAGATCGACGAGCAGGATGCCGGTGCCGCCGGTGAGCACCGAGCAGCCCGCGGTGGCCAGCAGGCTCGCCCATCCGTCGCCGGTTCCGCCGAACACGTCGATCCTGGGGGTCGCCGCGGGGGCCGAGACGGGATAGAAGACGGCGGTGGCCTCCCGGCGTTGCAACTCGGCCCGGTCGTGCGCGTCGACCTCGGTCTGCCAGGACGTCAACGCCTGTAGGTAGCGGGTGTACCCGTCGGCCCGGGCCGACGCGGCCCGGGATCGCGTCCGGCCCAGCCGGCAGCGCAGGACCAACGGAGGCAGGCACGCGACCACGGCGAGCGCGAGTCCCGCCGGGACGAAGAAGAAACCCCCCTCGCCCGCGAGCAGCGTGCCGAACACCACGAAGGCCATCGGCAGGACGAGCCGGGTCAGCAGGGCGCGGACGGCATGGTTTCGCCGGGCCGTGAGCGCGGTCAGATCGGGCGGTTTGGGCTCCTGCCAGGCCGGTTGACGGTCGGCGAGCGGGCTCGGGGTCGATGGACCGGTGTCGACGAACTCCCAGCCCCAACGCTCCCGTGGAACGAAGAGCCCCTGGATCAGTCGGGCCTCAGCCGTGGTCAGCGTGCCCACCCCCATCGCCGACCCTCCGCCGTCCCACTCGCCTGCTCCTGCGTTGCCGCCCACCGTGTCGCCGCCCACCATGCCGCGACTCCCCGCTCCCGATCATTGTGCACCTGGAAACGATCTCGGCACGCCCGGTGTCGATACCGGGGCGTTACGTGGCCATTATGGCGTATGGTGTCCACTCTGTCGCATTCCGCCGTGCATGCAGGCCCTGCCGTGCATGCCGGCCCTGCCGTAGCGCCCCGACGGTCGACGGGCCCGGGCGCTCAGTCCTGCACTGTCCCGAACGCGGGTGCCGTCCCGATGGGCGGGCCGGGGGCGATGGCTGCCGCGGTGGACTCCGGTGGGGCGCTCCCCGGTCCGCTCGGCGCGGGGCCGACGAGGTCGGAGATCTGAGTGGCCAGCTCGGCCAGTCCGTCGCCGGTGCATGCCTGGTGGAGTGCGTCCGACAGCGAGGCGGCATCCGCTGCGCCGGTGAGTTCCCGGACCGCCGCGGTGAGGCCGCTGACCGCCGGATCACCGATGTTGACCTTCTCCCGGCCCGGAGCGTAGAGGGCACTGTTCTTCATCCGGGTGAGCTGTTCGCCCACGGTCTTGCCCGGCAGGGTCAGACCGCGCTCGCGCCAGGCCGCGGTGAGCGGATGCGGGCCCGCGTCGGCCCCCCGCCGGCGCACCGCGTCGACCAGTGCCTGCCGGACGTCCTGCCAGCGGTACACGCCCGCGGTCAGGTGCCGGGAGTCGACGGTGTTCGCCGCGTCTGCCGCGTCTGCCGCGTCTGCCGCGTCCGCCGGGGACGGCGGCAGGCCGAGGAGCCGGCGCAGCGTCGCGAGCAGGGCGGTGGTGAAGTCGTCGGGGTCGACGAAGGGGCGCAGCGCGGCGGCGCGGGCGTCCGTCGCCCGGTCGGCGGCATGGGCGAGCGCGCAGTCGAGGATGCGACCCGGCAACGCAGCGAGGGTGGTCCGCAGGGGTTCCGCCGGAGCGAACGGCGCGATCCCGAGCAGATGGGTGACGCCCATGACCTGGTGCGCGGCCACCGCCTCGACCCACACCACCAGCAGGGGATCGCGGGCCGCGAGGGCGGACGTCTCCGTCTCCTCCAGGGTGCAGGCGGGACCGGCGACGCAGGCCGCGCCGCAGCCGAGGCTGCGCCGTCTGGCCAGGGGCACCTGGTCGTAGTGCGCGAGGCGCGCGCTTTCCCGGTCGTCTCCGGCGACCATCCGGGCCAGCACGGGACGGTCCATGCCGTCCGCGCTCACCGCCGCCACCCCCGCCGGCAGCGCCACGACCAGCTCGGACTGGTCGTCGCGCAGGTTCATTGTCGCGCCGACGGCTTCCCGGTCGTCGGCGGCCGGGAGCCGGTGCATCACCTTCAGCGCGGTGTTCTTGATAACGTCGGGAAGGATTTTCGCTGGGATCTGTTCCACGACAATGAGCCCCTCGCCGTAGGCGCGGATCTCCGCGAGCAGCGAGGCGAACAGGTCGACGGCGGCCGCGGCCGGGCCGTCGGTGACGTTCTTGAGCAGCCGGTGGGCCTCCTCGAGGACCAGGACGTGGCGCAGTCCGCCCGCGCTGCCGTACCGGACCCGCAGATGCTCCACGACGCGGATCAGGACGGCGCCGAGCAGGAACGCCTTGTCCTGGTCGCTGGTGATGTCCTCCAACTCGAAGACGACGTTGCGCGCCAGCAGGGCGCCGATGTCGATCGGATGCCCGCCCTCGAAGAACCGACCGGGAGAACCCTCCCGCAGGCTGCCGATGCGCACGTCGACAAAGCCCCGGACGTCCGCCGTGACCTCCGCGCCGTAGCCGATATTCTCGACCACCCTCGTCGCGGTGCGCTGCAGGTCCCCGAGGGTCGGATATCGCCTGCGCACGTCGACCTTCGGGTCCTCCTTCGGCCCGGCCACCCGGAATCTGGGCCGGTGCGCGGGCTCCGGCCGGTCCAGCACCAGGTTCCATCCCAGGTCTTGGTAAGAGACCGTCAGCGCGCGGGCGAGCACCTGGGGGAACGGCTCGTGCGCCTCGAACGCCGCCAGGAACAGGGCCCGGACGAGATCGATGTGGCTCTGCAAGGGAAAGCCGGGCTCGGGTTCCAGCGGGTTCAGCGACGCCGGTGGAGCGTCGAGCCGGCCCGGCCTGATGACGAGCACCTCGGCGAGGCCGGCGAGCCGCCCGGCCATCCGGGCGTACTCGGCCTTGGCCGGCTCCAGGACCAGCCACGGAACGGGCGCCGGAGCACGGGTCAACGACTCCAGCAGCGACCGCACGGTCTGTGACTTCCCGGATCCGGTGGCGCCGCAGACGAAGGCGTGCCGGTTGAGCGTCGCGCGGGGAACCGAGAACGCGCCGGCCGGCATCCAGCCGGCGTCGAGCACGTCGCCGAGCCGAACGGCGCCGGGCGTTCCCCGGGGGTCCGCGGGACCGGACCGGTTCGGACCCTCGGGCGTCACGTCGAAGGCGTGCGGTGTGATCAGGGTGATACCCGGCAGCTCACGGCCGGGCGGCCGGGCCAGCGCCGCCAGCAGCTCCGCGCTCGCTCGCGGCGAGGGCCGCGGCGAGCCGGCCAGCCCGCCGGTTCCGGTTCCGGCTCCGACCCCGGCTCCGGCTCCGACCCCGCCGAGGGCCCCGCGAACGAGGTGACCGGGCCGGTCGGACTCAACGTGTAGGGCAGCCGGTCGAGATCGCTGGAGCTGCACAGCAGGGCGGCCAGCGAGACCGCGCCGGCCGGGGTCACCCCACCGACCAGGATCTCCACGTCCCACATGCCGCTCGACGCGCCCCGGCCCAGTTCCCGGTAGCGGGCCTCCGCGCGCTCCAGGTCGAGCCGGGCGCCCTGGTCGTTCTCCCGCCGGCGCAGCACGGGAATCGATCGCGAGAGGTCCGCCCGTTCCTCGGCGAGATGTTCGGGGGGCACCGGCCACGCGAGCACAAGCCAGGCGAACGGGCCGACGAGATGCGCGGCGTAGTCGTCGAACGATCCGCGGCGGGTGTCCGGCGGCCGGACGTCGGTGCCGGGATCGGCGGCCCACAGGGCATCCGGGAGGCCTTCGCACCGCAGCCAGTAGGGGAAGCCTGCGAGCTGGGCGGGTACGGCGTCCGGTGGCAGCGCCACCGCTGTCGATCCCGGCGGGTACAGCAGCGGAACCGCGGTTGCGGCTGGTGTCGACGTGGCTGTTGCGAGCGACGTGGCCGGTGTCGACATGGCCGCCGCGGTCGGGTCTGTCGTGGTCGGGCCCGCCGGGAAGAAGGGGCGGCCGCCGGCGAGGAACCGGATGTGCGCCTCACCCGGGCCCCGTAGCCAGGCGACGCCGATTCCCGGCCGGGCTGCTCCCGGCACCGGGTACGGGCCGCCGCGAGTGGACGCACCGGAGACGGTGGGTTCGTGGCCGGGCCCGAGCGAGGTCAACTGCGCGTGCGCGCCGACGAGGGCGGCGAAGAGCGCGGCCGGTACGGGATCGGGCCGGTCGGGTGTGTCGGGTCGCCGAGGGGCGGTGAGGATGCGGTGGAACCGGAAACCGGCGAGCACGATCGGAGGGGCCTATTCGTGCCGGCTGCGCCGGGAACGGCCGCCGGCCGTCCGTACCACCATGCCGGGCTCCTCGTGGTCTTCGTCTCGTCTCTCCGCGAACATACTTCTGATCATCGATGCCGATGTGGCAATCTATCACCCTCCGCTGGGCATTGGATCCGGATCGTGTCCATCATTGCTCGAAGTACTTGAATTCTGAGATCGGGGAGGAGTGAGGGTCGAACATGGAGGCATGGACGGTTGTCTCCGATCGTCACGGTCCCGGGCGCATGGACTCCCGTCGTCGTGATCGCGGTCTGCGGGTGTCGTGGGCCGACGCACCGGCGGCTGCTCCGGGATACCTCCCCGAGTCGGGGTACCTCGCCGGGCTGGGCTACCTCGCCAGGTCGGCGCGAATGATACGTATTGTCATCGCCGGTGCATTATGGCCGCAGCCGGATGGCGCGGGCGTGGCGGCCGCCGGGGGTGGCAGAGGTCACGGGGGTGGCAGAGGTCAACAGTGCGTCGCCGCCCCGCCCGTGGCGTCGTCCCGGAAGTCGGAGGCATGGCCGATCATCGCAGGAATCGCCGCCGGACCGAGACGCGTACGAGCCCCCCGCGGGGTCGCTCGGTCGCGGTCGGTGCCGCCGCGGTGGGTGTGACGTTGGCGGTGGGGGCGGCCAGTGCACTTCATCTCAGCAGTCCCGGCTCGGACCCGGGCTCCTCGCATGACCTGTCGGTGTCCGTACCGTCCGGGCCCAGGGGCGCGCCCCAGCTCGGACGCACATCCGGGCTCGATCCCACCTCCGAAGCACGTCCGGCGGGAGTGGGTGGGCCGGTGAGGACGAGCCGGGCGGCCGGCACCGGCGCGGACGGTAGGGCGGGGCCCGCCTCCGACCTCACGGCGATCCCCGAGGTCGGACCGGTGATGATGACGAAGATCCCGCAGGCCGCCCGGCAGGTGATCGTGGTGAGCGGCATCGACCGGAACGCGAACACCAACAACGTGACGCTGTGGGAACGAGCCGATCCCGGCTCCGCCTGGGAGACCTACGGCGCCCCGCTGATCGGCCGCAACGGCGCCGACGGCTGGACGTATGACCATCGGGAGGGCGATCTGCGCAGCCCGATCGGCGTGTTCAGTCTCACCGCCGCCGGTGGCAAGCTGGCCGATCCGGGCACCGGTCTGCCCTACGAGTATCGCCCGTCGTTCTACCGGGCGACGGGTCCGCGGGGCGAGCTGATGCCCGACGCGTTCAACTACGTGGTCGCCATCGACTACAACCGACTGCCCGGGCATCCGCCGTCGGACCCGACCCGTCCGCTGGGCCCGCAGATCGGCGGGGACATCTGGCTGCATGTCGACCACAGATCGCCGACGCGGGGCTGCATCGCGGTGGAACAGGACGCCCTCGTGGCCATTCTCCGTTGGCTGACCCCGATGGCCCATCCCATGATCGTTATGGGAGACGCGGCGGACCTCGGCGCCGACAACGCCCGCCCCTGAGCCCCTTGCCTTGCCTATCCAGAGGGATAAATCAGACACAAAAGCCTCTGGACAGGCAAGGAAGCCGGTGAGGCTCAGCCGGCTGGCTTCTCCGCGTGCTGTTCCGCGTGCCCACCGAACTGCTTGCGCATCGCCGACAACAGCTTGTCGGCGAACAGGCCATCCCCGCGCGAGCTGAACCGCTCGTAGAGGGACGCTGTCAGCACATGGGCGGGAACGCCCTCCTCCACGGCGGCCAGTACCGTCCAACGTCCTTCCCCGGAGTCGGACACCCGGCCGCTGAACTCGGTGAGTCCGGGATCCTCCTGCAGCGCGGCGGCGGTGAGGTCGAGCAGCCAGGAACTAACCACGCTGCCCCGCCGCCACACCTCGGCGATCGCGGTGGTGTCGAGGTCGTACTGGTAGTACTCCGGGTTGCCCAGCGGGGCGGTCTCGGCGTTGTGCTCGGCGGACGTCGTGCCGATGTTCGCCTTGTCGAGCACCGCGAACCCCTCGGCGAAGGCGGCCATCATGCCGTACTCGATGCCGTTGTGCACCATCTTGACGAAGTGACCGGCGCCGTTCGGGCCGCAGTACAGGTATCCCTTCTCGGCCTGGGTGATCTCGCCGGTCCGGCCCGGGGTCCGCGGGATGGTGCCGACGCCGGGTGCGATCGTCTCGAACAGCGGCTCTAGGCGGGCCACGACCCCCGGTTCGCCGCCGATCATCAGACAGAAGCCGCGTTCCAGCCCGAACACGCCCCCGGAGGTGCCGACGTCGACGTAGTGGATGCCCCGCTCGACGAGCGACGCGGCACGCAGGATGTCATCCCGGTAGTAGGAGTTGCCGCCGTCGATGATCACGTCGTCCGGCGCGAAGTGCTCGGCCAGGGCCGAGACGGTCTCACCGGTCAGCCTGGCGGGCACCATGATCCAGGCAGCCCGGGGCGGACGCAGGGCTGCGGCGAACTCGGCGAGGCTCCGCGTCTCCGTGGCGCCCTCCGCCGCCAGGGCCTTGACGGCCTCGGGGTTGACGTCGTAGACCACGCATTCGTGACCACCGCGGATCAGCCGGCGCACCAGGTTGGCACCCATCCGGCCGAGTCCGATCATCCCGAGCTGCATCTTCATCTCTCCGCTGGTTCGTCTCGATGGCCCGCTCCGGCGTGTCGCCGGGACGGGCCCGGCCTGGCGCTCCTGACGCCATTCTCCGTGCTGCATCCGTGCTTCCCCGTCCGTGGTGCACGTGCTTCTCGTCTCCGAGCCGGCGCCGGTCCGGTCACGGTCCGTCCGTGCCGTCTGGATCAGTTGGATCAGTTGGATCAGTTGGATCAGTTGGATCAGTTGGCGAGCCGGGCGGGACCCCGAAAGTTCCCGATGATCTTCGGTTGGCGTGGATCGAGCGGCAGATTCTAACGAGCAACGACGGAGGGCTTGTGAGCGAGCCGGGCAGGGCAGGGGAGGCGGCCATGGATGCCGACGCGGACGTGATTGTGCTCGGCGCCGGGCCCGCGGGCGAGAACGTCGCCGGCCGCTGTGCCGACGCGGGTCTGTCCGTCATCGTCGTCGAACGCGAGCTCGTCGGCGGGGAGTGCAGCTACTGGGGCTGTATCCCGAGCAAGACTCTCCTGCGGCCGGGGGAGGTGCTGGCGGCGGCCCGCCGCGTTCCCGGCGCGGCGTCGGCGGTCACCGGACCCGTCGACGCCGCCGCGGCGTTCGCCCGGCGAGACCGGATGGTGGGCGACTACTCCGATTCCTCCCAGGTGCCCTGGCTGGTCGACAAGGGCGTCGAGCTGGTGCGCGGGACCGGGCGCCTGGTGGGGCCCGCCGGCCGGGTCGCGGTGACGCTGCTGGACGGCAGCCGCCGGGTGCTGACCGCATCCCGAGCCGTGGTTGTGGCCACCGGGACGCGGGCCGCCGTTCCACCGATCCCCGGTCTCGCCGACGCCGAACCGTGGGACAACCGGACCGCGACCGGCGCGCGGAAGGTCCCGCACCGCCTCGTGGTGCTCGGCGGCGGCGCCGTGGGGGTGGAACTCGCCCAGGCCTTCCGCCGGCTCGGTAGCGCGGAGGTGACCTTGATCGAGGGATCGCCCCGGCTGCTCGTCCGGGAGGAGGAGTTCGTCAGCGAGCAGCTGCGGGCCGCCTTCGAGGCGGCCGGCATCACGGTGCGGCTCGGAAGCCGGGCGGTCGAGGTCCGCCGGGCCCGGACGGGACCGGACGGCTCGGTCGGGCCGGTGACCGTCACGGTGGAGTCGGCTGAGCCGGCCGAGCCGGCCGAGCCGGGTGAGCGGCGGCCGCGCCGCGATGCCGTGGTCGCCGACGAGATCCTGGTCGCCGTCGGGCGCACCCCGGCGACCGGCGACCTGGGCCTGGAGACCGTGGGCCTGCAACCCGGGCGGTTCATCGAGGTCGACGACCGGCTCCGCGCGGTCGGCGTGGCGGGGGACTGGCTCTACGCGGTCGGCGACGTCTGCGGCCGCGCGCTGCTCACCCACATGGGCAAGTACCAGGCCCGGCTGGCGGCCGACGTCATCACCGGCCGCCGGGACCTCGCCGGCGCTCCCGTGCGCGACCTGGCCGACCCGGCGGCCGTCCCGCGGGTGACCTTCACCGATCCACAGGTCAGCGCGGTCGGACTGACCGAGCGGGCCGCGCGGGAGGCCGGGATCGCCGTGCGGGCCGTGAGCGTGCCGACCGGCTCGGTGGCCGGCGCGTCGGTGCGGGGGGAGGAGATCACGGGCACGTCGAAGATCGTCGTGGACGAGACCCGCCGGGTGCTCGTGGGAGCGACCTTCACCGGTCCGGACACCCAGGAGATGGTGCACGCGGCCACGATCGCGATCGTCGGAGAGGTGCCGTTGGAGCGGCTGTGGCACGCGGTCCCGTCGTTCCCGACAGTCAGCGAGGTCTGGCTGCGCCTGTTGGAGGTCTACGGATGACGTCGTTGCGCGGACGTCGTTGCGCGGACCGCAGCACCGAAACGCCTGGGCGGGGCCGCGGATCGGGTTGGCCGAGCCTTCAGGACGGCCCGCCGGTCGCCGCCGGGGCGCGGTGGTCGGTCCGGCCCAGCCGGCGCACGTCGGGCACGCCGAGCCGGGCCGCGTCGGCGGTCGCGTCGTCGGCCTGCCGCTGCGAGGCCCGTTCGGCCTCCACCCGGGCGAGGTAGTGCTCGACCTCGCGGGTGCGGGTCGCCTGGTCCCAGCCGAGCACGGGGGCGATGAGATCGGCCACGTGCTCGGCGGCCTCCACCCCCCGGTCGATGGTCTCGATCGAGACGCGGGTCCGCCGGGTGAGCACGTCCTCCAGGTGCAGCGCCCCCTCGTGGGAGGCCGCGTACACCGCCTCCGCGGCCAGGTAGGTCGATGCCCCGCGCAGCGGCTGGGCGAGATCCGGCCGCGTCTCGATGAGGTCCAGGAGCTCCTCGGTGAGGGTGCCGTAGCGGTGCAGGAGGTGCTCGATCCAGCCGACGTGCAGCCCCGCGCGGCGGGCGAGGGTCTCCCGGGCGTTCCACAGCGCGGGGAACCCGTCCGCGCCGAGCAGCGGGATCTTCTCGGTGCACGACGGCGGCACCGCCCGGTTCATGCCGTGCACGGCCGCGTCGACGGCGTCGGCGGCCATCACCCGGTAGGTCGTGTACTTCCCGCCGGCGACCATCGTCAGCCCGGAGACGGGGCTGACCACGGCATGCTCGCGGGACAGCCGCGAGGTGTCCTCGGACTCCCCGGCGAGCAGCGGGCGCAGCCCGGCGTACACCCCGGTGATATCCGCCGCCGTGAGCGGCGTGCGCAGCACCCGGTTGACCGTGCCGAGCAGGTAGTCGATGTCGGCGCTGCTGGCCGCTGGATGGGCGAGGTCGAGGCTCCAGTCGGTGTCGGTGGTGCCGATGATCCAGTGGCTGCCCCACGGGATGACGAACAGCACGCTCTTCTCGGTGCGCAGGATCAGGCCGGTGGCGCCATGGATGCGGTCGCGGGGCACGACGATGTGCACTCCCTTGGAGGCCCGGACCGACAGCTGGCCACGTCCCCCCACCATCGCCTGGATCTCGTCGGTCCATACTCCGGCAGCGTTGATCGTCTGGCGGGCCCGCAGCTCGATCTCGGCGCCCGACTCGAGGTCACGCACCCGCACGCCGGCGACCCGGTCGCCCTCCCGCAGGAAGCCGGTGACCCGCGCGCTGGTCGCGATGAGCGCCCCGTAACGGGCGGCGGTCCGCGCGACGAACACGGTGTGCCGCGCGTCGTCGACCTGGCCGTCCCAGTACTGGATCGCGCCGACGAGGGCGTCCGGGCGCAGCGACGGGAACTCCCGCAGCGCCGCCTTGCGGGTCAGGTGCCGGTGATGGGGCATGGTGGCGTCGCCGCTCGGCCCGATGCGGGCCAGCCCCTGCCCGAGGGTGTCGTAGAGCAGCACGCCACTGCCGATGTAGGCACGTTCCCAACCGTGGCGGGTCAATGGCAGCAGGAACGGGATGGCCCGGACCAGATGGGGCGCGAGCGTGTCCAGCATGAGGGACCGCTCCCGCAGCGCCTCTCGGACCAGCGGGGCGTTGAGCTGCTCGAGGTACCGCAGCCCGCCGTGGATGAGCTTGCTCGACCGGCTGGACGTGCCGGCGGCGAGGTCGCGCGCCTCGACCAGGGCGACGGACAGGCCCCGGGTCACCGCGTCCAGCGCCACCCCCGTGCCGGTGACCCCGCCGCCGATCACGGCCACATCCACCGGATCCGCCCCCATCCGGCGCAGTGCCTCGGCGCGGCCGACCCGGTCGAGCCGGGCGGTCGGGGTTCCGTGTCTGGTCGGCGTCATCGCCAGTTGCTTCCTCTCCTGCGAACGTCCTCGCGTCCCGTCGTCGTGATCGCCCGGGACGCTCCGGCGGCTCGCCACCCATCGTGCCGGCTGTCGGTGTCCGGTGTCCGGTGTCCGGTGTCCGGCGCCCGGGCGCGGGATCGTTGAACGTCCATGAATGTCTGTGAACGTCCGGCCGGGGCGTGGTGGGATGCGAATGCGACCGTCCCGGGATCCCGCGCGAGGCGACCGGATGGGCGACCAGATGGAGGTCAACACCAGATGGAGGTCAACGCATGGACCTGACCCACCCGCCGGCCGAGGAACGGTTCCGTGCCGAGTTGCGGGCCTGGCTCGCCGAGAACATCCCCGCCCCCTGGACGGAGCCCGGGTTCTGGGCCGGCGTGGGGGAGGCCGAGGGCTTCGACCTGCGGCGGGACTGGGAGCGGCGCAAGGCGCTCGCGGGCTTCGCCGGGATCGACTGGCCGGTGGAGTATGGCGGCCGGGGCGGCACCCCGGGGATGATGGCCGTCTACGACCAGGAGATGCAGCTCGCCCGGGCGCCGCGCTCGGTCAACACGCTGGGCCTGGCCTTCCTCGCGCCGACGGTGATGGCGGTCGGGACACCCGAGCAGAAGCGCGACATCCTCGGGCCGATGCTGCGCAACGAGGTGATCTGGTGCCAGGGCTTCTCGGAACCCGGCGCGGGCTCCGACCTCGCGGCGCTGCGTACGTCCGGGGTGCTCGACGGGGACGAGTACGTGGTCAACGGGCAGAAGGTCTGGACGACGTTCGCGAACCGCGGAGACAAGCTCTTCACCCTGGTCCGGACCGAGCCCGGCAGCCGGCGCCATCACGGCATCTCGCTGCTGCTCATCGACATGCACGCTCCCGGGGTGGAGGTCCGGCCGATCCGGCAGATGAGCGGCGCCAGCGAGTTCGGCGAGGTCTTCCTCACCGACGTGCGGGTGCCGGCGTCGGAGTGCCTGGGCGGGATCGGCAACGGCTGGGCGACGGCGATGCTTCTGCTGTCGTTCGAGCGCGGCGCGTCCGGGATCAGCCAGTACACCGGCTTCCGGCGCAGCTACGACGAGATCGTCCGGGTCGCCCGGGCGCTCGGCCGCGACACCGACCCGGTGCTGCGCCAGGAGTTGGGCCGACGCATGGTCGAGCTCGAATGCCTGCGCTACCACTCGATGCACGTCCTCACCCAGGTAGAGCAGGGCCGGGACCTGGGGGCCGAGTCGTCGATCACCAAACTGCAGTGGTCGGAGACGTACCAGGACCTGTTCGAGACCTTTGATGCGCTGCTCGGCGCCGATGTGGCGCTCACCCACCCCACCGCGGACCTCGATCTGACGACGCTGCGGCAGGAGAGCTTCTGGACCCGCTCCGTCACCATCTGGGGTGGATCCTCGCAGGTACAGCGCACGATCGTCGCGGAGCGGGTCCTCAGCCTGCCACGCGGATCATGATCATTGTCGCGATTCGGGCCTGCGTCTACGTCTGTGCCCGCGCCCGCGCCTGTTCATCCCGCTGATCCTGCCTCGCCCCGCCTCCGGAGGTCCGAGCCCGTGTTCTTCGCCCTCACCGACGAGCAGCGCGCGCTCGCCGCCACCGTCCGGGACTTCCTGGCCGACCGCTTCGATCTGACCGCCGTCCGCGCGGTCTTCACCGATCCCGACGGTGACGGACACCCCCCCGAGCTGTGGAAGGCGATCGGCGAACAGGGCTGGCTCGCGGTGTGCGTGCCCGCGCGGTTCGACGGTCTCGGTCTCGGGCTGCTCGACGCACAGATCATCGCGCGGGCGTTCGGAGCGGGGGCGATCCCCGGGCCCTGGCTGCCGACCGTGCTCGCGGGCGAGGCGGTGCGGCTCGCCGGCTCGGCGGACCAGGCGGCGGCGGTGCTCGCCCCCCTCGCCGCCGGTGACCTGGTGGCCACCGTGGCGCTGCGGGGCCCGGGCGGGGGATACGACCGTACCGGCATCGCGGTCCGCGCGACCGCGGACGGCAGGCTGGGCGGTGTCGCGTCTGGCGTCGAGTATCTCGAGGTCGCCGGGTTCGTGGTGGTCGCCGCCGTCGACCCCGCCGGAGTCGGGCTCTACCTGCTCGATCCGCATGGCCCGGGGGTGACGGTCACCGCCCAGCGCGGCTTCGACGGCACCACCCGGCTGGCCTCGCTGTCCCTGGCCGACGCGCCCGCGACCCGGCTGCCGGCCTCCAACGCCGCGGTCGCTGCGGACCTGGTCCGTCGTGGTGCCCTGCTCACGGCCGCGGACCTCGTCGGTGTCGCGCGGGCCGCGCTGACCCGGACCGTCGCCTACGACATCGATCGGGTGCAGTTCGGCCGGCCGGTCGGTTCGTTCCAGGCGCTCGCGCATCATCTCGCCGATCTGCATGTCGCCGTCACGATGGCCGAGCACGCGGTGCTGTACGCGGCGCACGCGCTCGATACCGCCCTGCCCGACGCGGAGCTGGCGCTCGCGGTGGCGAAGAGCAAGGCCAACCAGGCCGCCGGGGACGCCACCGCGGCGATGATCCAGTACCACGGGGGGATCGGCTACACCTGGGAGCATGATGCGCACTTCTTTTACAAGCGGGCCAAACGCCAGATTCCCGCTTTTGGTGACACTCCTGCGCATCTGGAGCGCATCGCGGTGCTGACCGTCGACACGTTGCCCTGACCGCCCCCGATCCCGCAGCACTCGCAGCGGTGCTGGTTCCTCGGCGGTGCTGGTCCTTAGCGCGTCAGCGTATGGTCGAACAGCTGCCGGGCCGGGCCCAGGGCTGCCCGGCGGTCGGCGGGAGCCAGCCCGATGCGCGTCCGGCGATCCAGCAGGTCTGCCGGGTCGAGCGCGCCTTCGTCCCGCACCGCGAACAGCAGCTCCGCGCCGGTGACCGGCGTCCCCTCGGCGACGGGTGCCAGCAGGTCGGGGTCGCCGTCGGCCAGGGCCAGCACCCTCGGTGCCTCCGTCCCGTACCGCTCGACCAGACGGCGCGGCGCGGCCACCGTGGCGAGGACCGATCGAGGTGCCGCACCGACCAGGCCGAGCCGCCGGGTACGGCAGGGGCCGGCGTCGAGGTCGCCCACCGCGACGGCGGCGTCCACCGCGTCGGCGGCCATCCGTCGATAGGTCGTCAGTTTGCCGCCGACCACCGTGACCAGGCCGCCCGGGTCGGTCCGCACCAGGTGCCGCCGGGAGAGATCGGCGGTGCGGGCGGCGCTGGTACGAGCGGCGCTGGTACGGGCGTCGGCGGTGTGGTCGGTAGGGGTGTGGTCGGTGGCGGTGTCGAGCAGGGGGCGCAGGCCCGCGAAGGCGCCCAGCCGGTCCGCCGGGTCGATGGGGGTGGCCAGCACGTTCGAGACGATGCCCAGCAGCTGCGCGATCTCGTCCTCGTCGGGCACCGGGACGTCGACGACCTCCTCGACCGGCACGTCGGTCAACCCGACGTAGACGCGGCCGTCGTCCTGGGGCAGCACCAGCGCGAACCGGTTCCGTTCACCCGGCATCGGCAGGGACAGCGCCGCGCGGGTCCCGGCCAGGACGGTGGAGCGCAGCACGAGGTGGGTGCCGCGGCTCGGCCGCAGCCGGATCCCCGGCGCCAGGTCCGGCGCCCACACGCCGGTGGCGTTGACCACCGTCCGCGCACGCAGGGTGATCCGGGTACCGGTGAGGGTGTCCACCGCGGTCGCCTCGATCCCACGGCAACCGTGCCGGCCCGTGCCGGCACGGTTGCCGTGGGATCCGGTGCCGAGGGCACGCGCCGCGCTGCTGCCGCCGCCGAGGCCGTCGAGGCCGGTCACCCGCAGCCGGGTCAGGATCCGGGCGCCGAATCCGGCGGCGGTCCGGGCCAGCGCGACGACGAGACGGGCGTCGTCAACGAGCTGGCCGTCCCAGTGCAGCACCCCGCCGCGCAGCCCGGCTTCCCGGAGCGCGGGAGCCACCCCGAGCGTCTCCACGGCGGTCAGCCGGCGTGGGCCGGGCAGGACCGCGCGGGGCGTGCCCGCGCCGCGGCGCAGCAGGTCGCCGAGCCACACCCCGGCCTGGACCAGCGCGGCGTTCGACCGCGGTACTCCCGGGGTCAGCGGGGTGAGCATGGGCAGCGCCCGCACGAGATGGGGCGCGGTGTGCCGCATCAGGATGTCGCGTTCGACGGCGCTCTCCCGCGCCAGCGCCACGTCTCCGGTGGCCAGGTAACGCAGCCCGCCGTGAACGAGCTTGGAACTCCATCGGCTCGTGCCGAAGGCGAGGTCGTGCGCCTCGGCGAGGACGACGGACAGGCCGCGGGAGGCGGCGTCCAGGGCCACCCCGGCCCCGGTGACCCCACCGCCAATCACCAGCAGGTCCACCGGGCCGCCGGCCGCGACGGCGGCCAGCTCCCGTTCCCGCCGCCCGGCGTTCAACGAGGTCGCCGCGGTCGGCCGGAGCGTCAGAACCGTCATGGTGATCCCCCAGTGCTCTCCTTGACCGGTTCCGGCGCGAGGTAGCCGCGCAGGAGCCGGCGCAGTTCGGCGGTCCGGGTCGCCGCGGGGACACCGCCGCCGAGGGCCTCGGCGGACAGGACGAAGGACTGCACGACGAGCAGGACCATGAGGGCCAGCGCCGACGGGTCCGCGGGCCGCACGGCGCCGTTCGCCGCGGTGGTGCGGAACTGGCTCGCCAGCAGGTCCAGGATCATCTGCTGGGTGGCGCCACGTCGCTCGATCAGGTACGGGATCAGCAGCTCGGGATCCGTCTCGATAATCCGCAGATAGAGCGGGTTGGTGCGGAACGCCTCCACCGTCGCGATGATGTGCTCGACGAGATCGTCGAGCAGCCCGCCGTCGAGCAGCCCGCCGTCCGGCCCGGCCTGGGCCATGGCCGACGCGGCCGTCACGACCTGGGTCCACTCGCGGGTCATCACATCACCGACCAGCGAGCGCAGGTCCGGCCAACGTCGATAGAGGGTCATCCGGCTCACTCCGGCGCGGCGCGCTACCTCGGTCAGGGTGGTCCGCCGGACCCCGACCGCCAGCAGGGACGCCTTGGCCGCGTCGAGGACGGCCTCCTCGCCGGCGAGAGCCATCCTCCCTCCCTCCCGTCGCCACGGGCGCGGGGAGCGGCGCCGCCGCGCGGGATGTGCCATCGTAGGATGAGACCTTGTGACAATGTGACGTTGGCTGTCACACTGTCTCGCAAGAGATTTTACCGAGGCACCACCGGATCGGACAGGCGGTACGCACGCCGATGACGAGCACCGACGAGGCCCACGAGAAAGCCCGTGAGATCGTCCCGGCCGAATCAGTCTGGTGGGGCTGGGGCCCCGCCGAGGCGCATGACCCACTGCCCGATTCCACCCGCCTTCTGCTGGCTCGGCTCGGCATTCCCGCCCGTCCTCGCCCGCCCGTCCCGCTCGCCGAGGTACGCCTGCCCGCGTCGCGGCTGCCGGATCCGGCCCGGGCCGCGCTCGCGGAGGTCGTCGGGGACGACGAGGTCCGGGTGGACGATGTCACGCGCATCCGGCACTGCCGGGGCCGCTCGACGACCGACCTGTTGCACCTGCGGGCGGGGGATGCCTCCGCCGCGCCCGACGCGGTCGTCCGGCCTGCCGATCATGACGAGGTGCTCGGCGTGCTGCGGGTCGCGACCAGAGAGCACCTCGTGGTCGTGCCGTTCGGGGGCGGTACCTCGGTCGTCGGCGGCCTTGCGCCGCCCGAGCGTGGCGACCGTGCCGCCGTCGCCCTCGACCTCGCCCGGCTGGACCGGCTCGGCCGGGTGGATCCCGACTCCGGCACCGCGGAGCTCGGCGCCGGGCTGCGGGGCCCCCGGGCCGAGGCGTTGCTGGCCGAGCACGGTCTCACGCTCGGGCACGTCCCCCAGTCCTGGGAGTACGCCACTATCGGTGGCTACGCGGCGACCAGGTCCAGCGGTCAGGCATCCGGGGGCTACGGCCGGTTCGACGACCTGGTCGTCGGCCTGCGGGTGGCCACGCCGGTGGGCGGCTGGGAGCTCGGCCGCGCCCCGGCGTCGGCCGCCGGACCGGACCTGCGGGAGCTGCTACTCGGCTCCGAGGGCGCCTTCGGGGTGATCACCCAGGTCGTGGTCCGGGTCCGGCCGCTGCCGGCCCGGCGCGGCTACGAGGCCTGGTCGGTGCCCGACTTCGCGACCGGCACCCGGCTGCTGCGCTCACTCGCCGCCCGCGACCTGCGGCCGACGGTATGCCGGTTGTCCGACGAGACGGAGACCGTCGCGGGGCTCGCGCGGCCGACCCGGTCGGGCGGCGAGCGCGGGGGCGGCGTCGTCGGCTGCTACCTGGTGACCGGCTACGAAGGCGACGATCGCGCGGTGGAACAGCGTTCCGCGGCGGTCGCTGCCGTCCTGCTCGCCGGGGGCGCCAAACGGCTCGGCGCGGCGGCCGGCCAGGACTGGGAGCAGGGTCGGTTCCGGGCGCCCTACCTGCGCGACGCGCTGCTGGACCAGGGCATCTTCGCCGAGACCCTGGAAACGGCGGGATTCTGGACGGCGCTGCCCGGGCTGTACGCGGCCGTCCGAGATGCGCTCACCATGACGCTGGCCGCCGCCGGCCTGGCACCGGTCGTCATGTGCCACATTTCTCATCTGTACGCCACGGGGGCTTCGCTCTACTTCACCGTCGTCTGCGGCGAGGGCGACGACCCGATCGGGAGCTGGCGGGCGGCCAAGGCCGCGGCCACGGACGCGGTCGTCGCCACGGGCGGCACGATCACCCACCACCACGCGGTCGGGACGGAGCACCGGCCCTGGCTCGGCGCCGAGATCGGCGATCTTGGTGTCGAGGTGCTCCGGGCGGTCAAACGGACACTGGACCCGGCCGGCATCCTCAACCCCGGGGTTCTCGTCGCCTGAGGCACTACCGGGCGCATCGGGTCGACCCGGGAGCCTGGGTAGGCCAAGGGTGTGGAGACCATTGCCGCCTGTGTGGTTGTCCTGTTCTTCCTGCTGATCCCGGTGGTCATCGTCGGTGCGGCCCTGGGCTGGGCCTACCACCGTTGCGCGCCGCTGCGGGCCCGGGCGGCCGTCGAGGCCGCCCGGGAGCAGCGGGCCCACCCCTGAAGACCGGGCCGGGCGTTCCGTCGATCCCCGGGATGTCCGGACAGCGTCTCCGTCAGGATGAGGCCATGAGCACCGGACCGTGCGAGCCGGCTCCGGGTTACCCCGGCGGGCCGGGCGGTGGCGTCGACCGTGATCGTGACCATGCCGGGGACCGTGCCGGGGACCCGGAGTTCGCCCCGGCGACCCGCGGCCTCGTCGTCGTGGGACCGGGGGCGAGCTTCGGTTCCGACCTGTTGCGCCGGTTTGGCCGGGAGGGGTTCGCCCTGGGAGTCGTCTCCCGGTCCGCCGACACGCTGACCCGGGTGAGGGACGAGCTCGCCGAGGACGGCCTGGCGGTGCACGGCGCCGTCGCCGACGTCACCGACCAGCTGGCCCTCACCACGGCCATCCAGCGGGTGGCGGCCGACGTCGGGGGGCTGACGGTGCTTGTCTACAACGCCAAGCTCAGCATCCGCGGCGGCGCCCTCACGGTGAAGGCCGAGACGATGAACCAGACTCTTGCGGTGAACGTCACGGGCGCGCTCACCGCGGTGCAGGTGGCGGCAGACCTCCTCGTGGACCGGCCGGCCGCGACCATCCTGTTGACCACGGCCGGATCGCGCACCGAGCCGGTGGCCGGCCGGTTCGCGCTGGCGATCGGCAAGGCAGGCCTCGCCGCCCTCGCCGATGCGGTACGGCCGATGCTGGCCGCGCGGGGTGTCCGGCTGCGCACGGTGGTTCTCGACGGCAGGGTGGACGCTGCGGGCCCGCTACGTCCGGGGGTGGTCGCGGACCACTTCTGGCAGGCGTTCGCCGCCCCGCGTGGCGACGTTTTCCGGCTCGCGTCGGCTAGACGGGACACTCCGGTGGCGCAGCTCCCGCTGGAGGTGTGAGCTGGTGGCGGCGGTGACGCTGGTGACATGGGTGACGGCCGGTGATGGCTGGCGGATCATGCTCCGGGCGGTGGCCGATGGTATCTGGTTTGCCCGGTCTGGTCGGTCAAGTCGGGGATCCGACACCGATGTCGCATGGATGATCGGACCCGCGGCCGTGCGGAAGGCACGGAGCATGCGACGATCCGGCAGGGCCAGGCACAGGACAACCGCCAGGCGGACATCGACAGGGCGACGGCGTGCTCCGGCGCGGCATGGCAGGAGATGGACCGGTGAACGACGGACGTGACGGTGATGGGCAGCAGCCTGCGGACAGCACCCATGTGATGCCTCCGGACGGTGATGGGACGCGGCCCGCGAACCAGAACAGGCCGGCCCGTCCGGGCGCCCCGGTGGGACCACCGCCGCCCGCGGACTCGTTCCGGCCGGCGCGGCCGGCCGCGCCGACCCGGAGGGGTGACCCGCCGGCTGGTTATGAGCCGCCGGCCGGTTATGACCCGTGGGCCGGCTCCGGCGCTCAGGGTGGCTACGACGGCACCGCGGTCCTGGGTGCGGCGCCCGGGACCACGGGGATGGGGAACATCACCGCCCGCGAGGGCGGCGGACCCCATGATCGGCTGCCCGGCGCCGCCGGCGGGGGCGGTAGAGGCCCGGAGGGATTCGCCGTGGCGCCAAGCGGCGGCACGCCCGCCGTGCCCGTCAAGCTGCGTCGCCGGCGCCGGAAACTGCTCATCGCGCTGGTCGCCCTGATCGTCCTGTTCGTCGTGGGCGACCGGGTCAGCGTGGTGATAGCCAAGGATCAGATGCGCCAGCAGGTCGAGGCCGGCGTGGCCGAGAACATCAAGCCGGGTGATCCCATCCCGACGGTCAAGAGCGTGAGCATCGGCGGATTCCCGTTCCTTACCCAGGTCCTGTTCGGGAAGTTCACCAACATCGGAGTAGAGATCGAGGGCATCCCGACGCCGGGCCCGAAGATCTCGTCGGTGAAGGCCAATCTGAAGGGTGTACACGTACCGCTCGGTGATGCCATCACCAACAATGTCGGGCAGGTGCCCGTCGATCACGTGCGGGCCACTGTGGATATGACCTACAACGACCTCAACGCCTACCTCGCCGGGCAGCAGGTGCAGGTGAAGCCGGTCGACGGGGGAAAGGAGATCGAGGTGACTGGCACCGTCAACGTGCCGGTGCTGGGTACCCAGCAGGTCGGTGGGATCACGACGTTCGAGGTCCGGAACAACATGCTCACCCTGGTGCCGAGTGAGGTGAAGCTTACCGGAGCTGTGAACCTCGGATTCAGTGTCCCCGGAGAACTTCTGCCGTCCATCCCGATCCCGATCTCCGGTCTGCCATTCCATCTCCGCATCGTCGAGGCATCCACGAACGCGACCGGTCTCTCACTCACCGCGACTGCCGAGGACGTGGTGCTCCCGGCGTCCTGAGCCCTGAGTGGCGGTCCTGAGCCCTGACATGATTTCCGCCACAGTTGCGCCGACCCGGAATGCCTCGCGCGCGGTGGTCGAGCCGTACCGACCGCCCTCCCCGCGGTCAGGGCCCGGATCGGATCCGGTCGAGGCCGCCCATGGCCCCTCTCTCCCCGGAGTAGGTCCTTCCCGGAGTACGTCGACCTTCCCGCGGAGTACGTTAACCTGTCGACGATCGTTCGACGCGCGGCACCTCCCGGCGTTTCATCAGCCGATTTCCGGTGGCCGTCCGTTGGCTGATCGTCCACTTCCGTGGCGTGCGTCCCGGGTGCCGCCGAGGCCTGCAGCCGCTGGTCGGATCGGCGACAGATGCCACTGTCGGGGACCGTCGACCATCATTCTCATAGGGTGCCGGACGGGAACATGCGTCATCGTCGTCGCTTCCGGGGCACGGTCACCGAGCTTCCGTGGCACGGTCATCGAGACGATCTGACCACTCAGGGTGACGTGGCCCGGAAGGTTTCGTGCAGGGTAACCGGTAAATCGACCGATCATGAGGCGGCAGGAACCCGAGAGATGCCCGGAAGTCGACGCGACGGCAACGATCGCCGTTCAGCTGGTGGTAAATCGTCACCCGGGATGGATCAAGGTCATCCCTCGACGCTACGATCGGGCATCCGGCGTGATCCGGCGGCTCGAGTGGCCGCGCGAGGTGGTGACCCGGCGCGCCATGATGACACCGCAGTACCTGGTAAAACCGCACAGCGTAGTGACACCGCACAACGTAGTGACAAGGTGGAGTTCGGCGGGACATCCCGGCCAGCGTCCCGTCGCGAAGGGGGAAACACGTGCAGACGACCTTCCTGAGAGTCGTCACCGAGGCCGGTGCGGCTACCGTGCCGGCCGAGGCGCAGTTCATCATCGGCCGTGCCCGGACCGCCGACTACGTCATAGCGGACAGCCGGGTCTCCCGTCGCCATCTCCTCCTTGAGCAGACCGGCAACGGGTGGGTCGTTCGGGACATCAGTTCCAACGGCACCTGGATCGACGGGCAGCGCATGCCCGAGACCGTCCCGGTGCACGGTGAGGTGCGGCTTCGTCTCGGCACTCCGACCGGGCCCGAGGTTGTCATCCATCCCCAGGTGCCGGAAGGCCGCAGGCCGCTGGACGAGCCGGAGTACGACCCCGGCTACGACATGCAGACGATGCTGCCCAATGCTGCCGGTTACTCTCCGCCACGACCCACGGGCTCCTCGAGGGGTGGGCGCGGGACCTCGCATCAGGGGCCGACCGATCCGTCCCAGCGCGGGCACGACTACGACGACCAGGGTCGGGACGAACGGGTGAGTGGCGTCACCAGCCTCGAGCAGGAGCACGAGCGGCGAACCACTTATCGGCTGCGCCCGGGCACGATGTCGATCGGCCGTGCCCGTGACAATGACATCGTCATCACCGACCTGCTTGCCTCCCGCCGGCACGCCGAGCTCTACATCGGCCGGTCCGGCCTGCAGATCGCCGACCTCGACTCCGCCAACGGCGTGTTCGTCAACGGTCGTCGGATCAACCGGGCGTCCGTCGGCCAGGGCGACGTCATCGCCGTCGGTCACCACGTCTTCCAGCTCGAGGGCGACCAGCTCGTCGAGTACATCGACTCCGGTGACGTCAGCTTCGAGGCCGACGCCCTGAACGTCTGGGCCGGTCAGAAGCAGCTCATGCACGACATGACGTTCAAGCTGCCCGGCCGGGCGCTGCTGGGCGTCGTCGGGCCGTCCGGGGCGGGTAAGTCGACGCTGCTCAACGCGCTCACCGGCTTCCGCCCCGCGGACAAGGGCACCGTGCGCTACGCCGGCCGGGACCTCTACTCAGAGTATGACGAACTGCGGCGCCGGATCGGCTACGTGCCGCAGGAGGACCTGCTGCATACCTCGCTCACCGTCCGCAAGGCACTCGAGTTCGGCGCCGAGCTGCGCTTCCCGCCGGACGTCACGAAGGCGGAGCGGCGCACCCGGGTCGACGAGGTGCTCGCCGAGCTGGGCCTCACCCAGCACGCCAGCACCCAGGTCTCCCGGCTGTCCGGCGGCCAGCGCAAGCGGACCTCGGTGGCCCTGGAGCTGCTGACCCGGCCGACCCTGCTCTACCTCGACGAGCCGACCTCCGGCCTCGACCCGGGCATGGACAAGAACGTCATGGAGTCGCTGCGCAAGCTCGCGGACGACGGCCGGACGGTCGTCGTGGTCACCCACAGCGTCGCCCAGCTCGACCTGTGCGACTACATCCTCGTCCTCGCACCCGGCGGCTACGTGGCCTACTTCGGTCCGCCGCAGGACGCGCTGCCCTTCTTCGGCAAGCGGGACTACCCGGACGTCTTCCTCACCCTGGAGGCGACGCCCGGGGCCGAGTCGGCCGCCAAGTTCCGCAACTCGCGGTACTACGTGCCCGCCTCGATCACTGCTCCGTCGGCCCGGCCGGCTCCCGAGGAGCTGCCCTCGCTGCGGCAGCAGTCGGTGATCTCGCAGCTTGTGACGCTGAGCCGACGAACAATGGCCGTCGTCGCATCCGACAAGTCATACCTGCGGCTCATTATCGCCTTCCCGTTCCTGCTCGGGCTGATACCCAGGGCCATCGGCGGGAACTTTGATCTCACGGCCGAACAGGCCAAACAGTTCTCGCCGAACTCGGATGCCCCGACAGTTCTTTTGATCATGGTTCTCTGTGCCTGTTTCATGGGAATGGCGAACTCGGTCAGAGAGATCGTCAAGGAACGGGCGATCTACCGAAGAGAGAGAGCCATCGGTCTGTCTCGGACCGCGTATGTCGGTTCGAAGATCCTCGTTCTTGTTATGATCACTGTCGCCCAGGCGATCCCGTTCACGTTGATCGGTCTTGCCGGGCGAACGCCGGACAAGGGTGTCGTGCTCGGGAACGCCCTGCTCGAACTGCTCATCGCTGTGATTGTGGTCTCGCTCGCGTCGGCCATGCTCGGGCTGGTGATCTCGGCGATGGTCGACAACGCGGACAAGACCATGCCGCTCCTGGTACTGATCACCATGGCCCAGCTCATCTTCAGCGGTGGCATCGTGCCGGTGAAGGGCACGCCCGGTCTGGAGCAGATCAGCTACATCGCGCCGGCCCGCTGGGGCTTCGCGTCGATGGCCTCGGTCGGTGACCTGAACCGCATCACCCTGGCCGGCGTGCTACGGCCAGACAACCAGAAGCCGGTGAACCCGAAGGTCGTCGATGACCCCTTCTTCGACCACAGCGCCTCGGCGTACCTCACCGACATCGTCGCCGGTCTCGTCGTCGGCGTCCTCCTCGTGATCATTACTTCCTTCCTGATCCGCCGGATGGACCCGAAGACCGTCAAACGCGCCACCGCCGCACCGGTCAGCGGCCCACCCCACTAG
>NZ_CDWRCL010000028.1:16568-28278 GCF_977927575.1 Frankia sp. CcCS3 | reverse complement strand
GCGGCTTGCGCACCTCCGCCAGCGGAACCTTGACCTCGGCCCTCGCCTCGGCCGTGTCCTCCTGGGTCTGCGTGCTGACGCGGGCGGTGGGACGGCTCGCGGGGCGATTCGTCGTGCGCGTGGTGGCCATGATGTCTCCCTCGGTTCGAAGATTCGTTGATTTCGTGTAGAGATTTCCTGTTAGCGATTCGTCGCCGACGGGTGAAAGGTCGGGTAAATGATGCGAGGGTCAGGGTGGTGATATGCCGTACAGGAACGGAGTCCTGCTTGTCGCCGCAGTCCCCGCCGGTCGACCTAGGTCTGATCGACCGGGTTGTCGGTGGTCGGCTGCGGAGCCGGTGCTGCCGGGGCGGGTGTGGACGCGGGGGGAGCGCCGGTGATCGGACTGCTCTCGGCCCTCGTCGCCGTCGGTTCGCCTCCTGTGGCCTTCGATCGCCTGGTGCGGCCCGTGGCGGTTCCCGGTGACGGCCTGCCCGTACCGTCCGACGGGGCCGACCGCGCCGCGGTGGTGGTGCCGCCCCGGGATGTCGTTGACGCCTCTCGGGCGGATTTCCGTTTCGTCGTCGGCTCCGCGAAGGTCGGTCCCGCGGTGGCGGCCGAACCCCGTGCGGACGACGAACCACCGATGGCGGCTGGACTCGCGGTCGGGGCGGCGGGCTCGCCAGGGACGAACCCGCGCGACCCGGCCTCGGCGTCGCCGTCCGGGTGGCCGCGGCCGGCCCGCGCCGCGATGGCGTTCTCCCGGCAGAACGCCTCGTAGATGTCGAGCACGACCTGCTTCTGTCGTTCGGACAGGGATTCGTCCGCGAGCACGGCAGCCATGACGTTCTCTCCGCCCTGCCGTTTCTCCAGAATTCCGGCCTGCACGTAGAGCACTTCGGCGGAGATGCGGAGCGCCTTCGCGATCTGCTGAAGAATCTCCGCGGACGGCCGCCGGAGGCCTCGCTCGATCTGGCTGAGGTAAGGGTTGCTCACCCCGGCCTGCTTGGCGAGTTGACGAAGGGAGATCTGTGCGGTGTGCCGCTGATCGCGGATGAAATCACCGAGATCGCGCACATTCAGGGCCGCCACCGGGTCGAACGCCTCCTTCGCCGGAGGGCGAGGCGGGTTGCCGCGCCCATGGCGGGCGCCCCGCCATCCGTGAACCTCGGCATACGGCTGGACCCTGCGGCCGAGGACGCCGAGGACGACTGCCCGCCGAGAGCCCGCCGTCCGTGGACGCTGCGATTCAGGGGAGGCCATGGTGCCTCGGCAGGCTCCGGCCGGTACGGAAACGAGTGCGCCGCCACAACACATCACCAACGCAGCCGACGATACGTCGGGTTGCTAACTCTGGCAAGCGGTCAGTTAGCGCTCTTTGGACGTGTCCGCCCCGAGGTGCACCACCTGGTACTCCGCGGACCGTCGCCCCTTTGACCACGGCAGATGCCGCAGTTCCCCGTTTTCGGGCCCACCCGAAGCGCCCGTGCCTGCCGGCGCGGCTCAGTCGTTGTGGGACTGTCCCTCGGCCTGGGCCAGCCAGGCCCGCTGAGTGGCGAGGGCGGACTCGGTGTCGGCGATCTCCTTGGTGCGTCCGGCGGCCCGGGCCCGGGCCAGCTTCGCCTCCAACTTTGCGACGGATTCCCGCAGCTTCGTCACGAATGGTGAGGAGGAGAGGGATCGCTGGGCCCAGCGAGCATCGGAGGCCTCGCGCAGCTTGTCGCCGATGGCCGCCATCTGCCGCTCCAGGGAGCCCGCGATCTCCCGGGGGACCCGTCCGATCTCGTCCCAGCGGTCCTGGATCTCCCGGAGACGACGCAGCGAGCGGTCGGTATCGGCCGGATCCAACGCCGTCGCCTCGGCCAGCAGTTCCTCTTTCTTGACCTGGTTTTCGCGCAACTCGGCGTCGCGCTCGGCATTGGCCTCGTTGCGGCGGGTGAAGAAGGCGTCCTGTGCCGTACGGAAGCGGCTCCACAACGCGTCGTCGATATCCTTCGCCGCGCGACCGGCGGCCTTCCAGTCGGCGAGCAGCGCCCGGTAGCGGGCGGTCGTGCCGGCCCAGTCGGTGGAGTCGGACAGCGCCTCCGCCTCGGCGATGATCGCCTCCTTCCGTTCCCTTGAACGGGCCCGCTGCGTGTCGAGGGCGGCGAAGTGCGCGGTCCGGCGGCGGGTGAACTCGTCCCGGGCCGTGGCGATGCGCCGCCACAGCGCCGAGTCGGTGCGCTTGTCCAACGAGCCGGCGGCGCGGAACTCCTCGGCGAGCGCGCGGAACCGCTCCCCGGCGGTCTTCCACTCCGAGCTGCGGCCGAGCCGTTCGGCCTCGGCGACCAGCTGCTCCTTGGCCGCGGCGATCCGGCCGGCCCGCTCGGCCCGCTCGGCGGCGAGCGCGGAGCGATGTTCCTCAGTGGCGGCGACCACGGCCTCCAGCCGCGTGCGCAGCGCCTCCAGATCACCGACGACCGCGGCCTCGTCGAGGGAGCCGAGCAGCCGGCGGGCGCTGCCGACGATCCCGGCCGGATCAACCCCGCTGACCGTCAGCCGCCGTTCGAGCAGCTCGACCTCGGCGGACAGATCGTCGAAGCGGCGTTCGAAGTGGGCCAGACCCTCGCGGAGACTGCCGGCACGCCATGATCCGACGGCACGTTCGCCGCTGGCCGTGCGAACGAAGACCGTGCCGTCGTCGGCGACACGCCCCCAGGCGGAGGCGTGGTCGGGCTCGCTGCGGTCGCTCATGGTGTTCCCGAAGATCGACTGACGTTTCCTGCCATTCTTGCAGGCGTTGGCCGTTGAGGGGACAGCCGCCACGGATCGGTCACCACGATTCACCGTCGACCGGGTGCGGCGCGTCGGCCGTGGGGGTCGATCCGAGCCGTCGGCGGTGTTGCGTGGGCCGTCGGCGGTGTCGCGTGGGATGTGGACGGACCGGACGACACGTGCAGGCACCGGCTGCTCCCCCGCGGGAGCCACCCCGTACCGGCATCCCGGCACAGGTGGGGCCAGGATGCATAACCGTGACGCGTGAGGTTGGTGGTAGCCGGGCGGGCTGGCGAGTCGGCGTGTTGTTGCTGCCGGCGTTCGTGGGACTCGGTGTTTTCGTCGTCGGGCCCGCGTTGGTGTCGGCGTTCATCGCGGGCACGGACAAGACCCTGACGGGGCCTCGTTTCGACTGGGTCGGCACGGCGAATCTGCGTACCGCTCTCTCTGACGCGGACCTGGCCGGCGCCGTGCGCAACACGCTGCTGTACTGCGCCCTCACGGTGGTACCGGCGGTCGCGATCGGGCTGGCGCTCGCGCTGGCCGCCGAACGGGTGACCCACGGTCGGGCGCTGGTGCGATGTGCGCTGTTTCTGCCGGTCAGTGCGAATATTGTGGCCATGGCGGTCGTGTTCGCCTACATGTTCGACAGTAGCCCCGACGGTCTCGCGAACACCATCGTCGGGCTGTTCGGGGTGGCTCCGGTCGACTGGCTCGGCGACACCTCGACCGCGTTGCCGGTGGTGGCCCTCGTCGGTGGTTGGCGGCTGACGAGCTTCGTCTTCGTCGTCTATCTCGCTGGGTTGACGGCGGTCCCGAGATCGGTGTACGAGGCGGCGGACGTGGACGGCATCCACGGATTCGCCCGGCTGCGTCACATCACCCTGCCGCTGCTCGCCCCGACGACGATCTTCCTGGGGGTGTTCGTCACCATTTTGACCCTGCAGACCTTCGAAACGGTCGCGGTGCTCACGAAAGGTGGCCCCCTGGATTCCAGTACGACGATCATTTACTACATTTACGAGGTCGGCTTCACTGGATCGTTCCGCATCGGATATGCCTCGATGATCGCCCTGATGCTGTTTGTCGTGATCGTGGCGCTGGGTGCCGCTGGTGGGCTGCTCGGGCGCCGCATCCGACGCACACGGGAGGCCGCCGCGTGAGCGTCGACACCTCCAGCCCGGTGCCCGGGCCCACGCCCCGTGGCCACGCCGTGCGGCGAGCCTCGCGTCGGCGGGCCCCGCAACCGGGATCGGCGCCGGCGCCGATCCCGGCATCGCGGCGCGGTCGCCGCCGGTCACCGGCCGGACCGACGATCGGGCGTCTCGTCCTGCTCACGATCGGCATCGTCGCGGCCGTCCTACCCTTCGTCTGGATGGTGCGGACCGCCATCGGGCCGCGGCAGACCGCGCTGGCGCTGACGTCGAACCCGATCCCGTCCAGCATCGACCTGAGCTCGTTCGACCGCGCCTGGTACGCTGGTGATCTTGGATCCGCCCTGCTCACGGGGGTGGCGGTGAGCCTGGCGATCCTCGCGTTGCAGCTCGCGACGGCGATCCCGGCCGCCTACGCCTTCGCCTGTCTGCGCTTTCGCGGGTGTACGGCCGCCTTCGCGGTGGTACTCGCCACCCTGCTGGTGCCGACCCAGATCACCGCCGTGCCGAACTACGTCACCATTTCCGCGCTCGGACTCGCTGACACCCGGGTCGGCCTGGTCCTGCCGTTCATGACACACGCGGCGATGATCTTCATGTTCCGGCAGTACATGAGCACCATCCCGGGGTCGGTCCTGGAAGCCGCGCGGATGGACGGGCTCGGTACCTGGCGGACGCTGTGGACGATCATCGTGCCGCTCGCCGCGCCCGCGATCGCCTCCGTATCGGTGTTCAGCTTCCTGTTGTCGTACAACGAGTACCTGTGGCCGCTGCTGGTCGCGCGGTCGCCGGACATCGCCACCCCGCCGCTGGCGCTCGCGCGCCTGATGACCGACTCCTCCTCCGTCATTCCGGACTTCACCGAGCTCGCCGCGGCCGCGCTGATCATCAGCCTGCCGTCGCTCGTCGTCTTCGTCGTCGCCCAACGCCGTCTCGCCGCCGGAATCACCGGTACGGGTGCCGGTGCCTGAGAGGAGGAACGTGTGATCCGTATTCGCCGAATGCTGCCGCTGCCCGTCGCCGCTGCGATGATCATCCTGACCGCGTGCGGCGGCGGTGGTGACGCGGGCCCGGCAGACCCCGCGGAGAGCCTGCGCCCCACGGCCCGCCCGGCCGGTGCCGGCGTCGACAACGTGGCGGGCGCCAAGGCGTCGCCCGCCTGCGTGGCCCAGGTCAAGACGCTGCGGATGTCCGCCGTCGGCACGCTCAACGACGTCGCGAAATCCGGCAAGGCCTATCTGGAGAAGGCGCATCCCGGCCTCGCCGTGGACCTCAACACGAGCGCGCCGGACTACACCTCCCTCGTCCAGCAGATCAGCGCCGACCGCTCGGCCGGCCGTTCCGTCGACGTGGCGGTCGCCGGCTTCGACCTGCTCCCGACCTTCGCCCGGGACCTCGGCGCCCAGGAGCTCTCCCCGCGCCTGCTGCGCGCGTCCTACGACCAGCGGCTGGTCGGCCTCGGGCAGGTCGCCGGGAAGCAGATCGGCATTCCTCAGCAGGTGTCGTCCCTGGCCCTGGTCTACAACCTCGACGTGCTGCAGAAGGCCGGCGTCGATCCGGCGACGCTGGGCACGACCGACGGGGTGATCGTCGCCGCCGACAAGATCAAGGCTTCGGGTCAGAACATCCAGCCCCTCGACCTGCCGACCGGCCAGCAGTTCGGGCAGTGGATCCTCAACACCCTGGCCAGCTCCAAGGGGACGTCGATCCAGGACGCGAACGGTCGGCCCGCCCTGAACACCCCGGCGGCCCGCGAGGCCGCCGCGTTCCTCGCGAAGGCCGCGAGCTACGGCACGCACTCCGCCGACCCGACCCAGCAGGGCCTGCTGCGGTTCGGCATCCGCCGGCAGACGGCGATGACCGCCGTGACAGTGGCCTCCGTGGCCGGTGGGCTGAGGTTCATCACGGGGCAGGGGACTAAGGGTTTCCGGGCCGGCGCGGTCCCGTTCCCGACCCTGCCCGGCGGGACCCAGCACCCGGTCGCGGGCGGCAACGCGCTGACGGTCCTGTCCACCGACCGCTGCCAGCGGGAGATGGCGACCGAACTGGTCGTGTCGCTGCTCTCGCCGGACGTCGTGGCCGCGAGCACGGAGACGTTGAGCTACATCCCGGTGGATACTCAGGCTGTCAGCCAGCTCGGGTCGTTCTACGAGACCTATCCGCAGCTCAAGCCGTTCAACGCACTAATCCCCTCGCTGGTGAAGGCGCCGGCCTGGAGCGGGGCCCGCGGCGGGGAGGTCCCGAGCGCGATCTCGGACCAGGTGCAGCGCATCCTCAAGGGTGAGGACTCGGTCAGGGCTCTCGCCGCGGCCCAGAGCCAGGCTGTGGAACTCACCCGTTGACCGGCGGACGCCGTGGGAGAGACCGATGACCCGGATCACGGAACCGGCCGACGGACCCGTCGCGGTGACGGCCGCCACCGTGGGGGTGCCGATCGAGATCGACGGGCTGGGCCGGTCGTTCGGCCCGGTCCATGCGCTGCGCGACGTCACCCTGGCGGTTGCGCCGGGGGAGATCGTCGCGCTGCTCGGACCGTCCGGCTCGGGTAAGTCGACGCTGCTGCGGATTTGCGCCGGGCTCGAGGAGCCGACGTCGGGTGATCTGCGTTTCGGCGGGGTCAGCCAGCTTGGCGTCGCACCCCACCGCCGGGACGTGTCTATGGTCTTCCAGCATTTCGCGCTCTACCCGCATCTGACGGCGCTGGAGAACCTCACCCTGGCGTTGCGTTACGGCCGTGGCCTGCCGAAGGCCGCGGCGGTGGCCCGGGCCCGTGAGACGCTGGACATGCTCGGCATCGGTGAGCTGGCAGCTCGCCGGCCCGCGAAGATGTCCGGGGGCCAGCGCCAGCGGGTCGCGATCGGCCGGGCACTCGCGACCCGGGCCCGGGTGATCCTGTTGGACGAGCCGATGTCGGGGCTTGACGCCCAGCTCCGGGTCGATCTGCGGGTCGAGATCGTGGGCCTGCTGCGCCGGCTCGGCACCACCGCTCTGTTCGTCACGCACGACCAGGCCGAGGCGATGGCGGTCGGTGACCGGGTCGCGGTGCTCAGCGGCGGCCGGTTGCAGCAGATCGGGACGCCCGACGAGATCTACGACCGGCCCGCCACGCGCTTCGTCGCGGCATTCGTCGGCAGCCCGCCGATGAACGTCCGGGAGGGACGCTGGCATGACGGCCAGCTGCGCGGGGACGGATTCGCCCTGGCCGCCCCCGCCGGCGCGACGGCGTTCGGAGTCCGGCCCGAGCACCTGGTCCTGGCTGCGGGGGCTTCCACCGGATCAGGATTGGGAGCGGCGGACGCCGTGGTGGCGCCGGTGGCGCTGGCGTCGCTGGCGTCGGATGCGCTGCGGGTGACCGGTGAGGTCGTGGTGAGCGAGCGGCTCGGAGCGGAGCGGACGGTGCACGTCCGGACCTCCGCCGGGGTGCTCGCCGTCCGGGTCGACGCCGCTCAGGTGCTCGGCGTGGGCATGCCGGTCACCCTGCGCGCACCGCTGTCCACCCTGACCTTCTTCGACGCAGCCGGCGCCCGGATCTGACGCGGCGCGGCCTCGCCCCGCCGCGGCCGTCCCCTTCCCACCGCGCGTCCAGTCCGATCGGCGCCGCGTGAACCGCGGAGGGGCCCTTCCCATGGGCATGTCCCCGACTGCCCGATTCGCAACGGAATTCCTGACCGGCCGACGTGGTCGTGTTCGGTCGAAACAGGAATATAACGCGCTTTTTTCGGACGGCTCGGCGGACATGCGTGCAATCAGGGCCCGCCAGTGGTCCGGGAGTGACCTCTGTGCACGCATCGCACCGGAGTCGTCTCTTGGAGCACCAAGATGTCGCGACATAGCGTTAGTAGGTGCTCACGGAAGTGGCCCTGGAGATGCGACTACGAGGAGAACGTCGATGCTGACGGATAACGCTCATGCCTGCACTCATCCGCTTGCGTTCGTCCGAGCCCAGCGCGGGTGGTCCTATCAGCGTCTGGCGCGGGTCGTGGCCCGCCGCGCACGTGACCTCGGGGTGGCGAACATGGCCGCCGAGCGGCAGAAGGTCTGGCGCTGGGAGCACCGTGGTGTCGTGCCCGACCGGGTGTCCCAGCTCGCGCTCGCCGCGGAGCTCGGCGTGCCCAACGATCGCCTGGAGTCGCACCCCTGGCCCGCGTGGCTACCGACCGGCGACGCGGTGCGCACCGAGTACCCGTGGACGCCGGGCGGCAGCATAACCTCGATCATGGACGTCGTCGAGGACGCGCTCTCCGACCGCCGCGGCTTCCTGACGATCACTGGGGTCGGGGTGGCGGAACTCGCGACGCAGTGGCTCGGCATGGAACCGGCCCGGCTGGCGGCGGCCTTGAACGGGGGACAAGTCGACGACCAGATCGTGAACCGGATCGAGCACAACATCCCCGGGCTGCGGGTCATGGATGAGCGGCTCGGCGGGGAGAGCGTGCGCCGGCTGGTCGACGCCGAGCTCGGCGTGGTGGCGGACCTGCTGGTGCGTGGGTCCTACACCGAGCACGTGGGCCGTCACCTGCATTTGGTGGCCGCGGAGCTCGCCCGGTTCGCGGGGTGGGTCTCGTTCGACGCCGGCTTCCAGACGGCCGCTCAGCGGTACTGGATCACCGCGCTGCATGCCGCGCACGCCGGCGGGGACCGCATGCTCGGTGCGAACGTGCTGAAGAACATGTCCCTGCAGTGCGTGGACTTCGCCCGCCCGCGGGAGGCGGTGGATCTGGCCGAGGCCGCCGTGGCCAGCGCCGGGGGAGCGTCCGGTCGCGTCGGCGCCATGCTGCACATGCGGCGGGCCCGTGCCCACGCCGCGCTCGGGGAGGCCAGCGCCTGCGCGCAGGCGCTGGCCTGCTCGGAGGAGGCGATGGTCACCGCGCGGCCTGAGGACCCCGCCTGGTCGTCCTACTTTGACGAGGCCGAGTACCAGGCGCAGATCGGCAGCTGCTACATCGATCTCGGTCACCTCACGCAGGCGGACCGGTGGCTGGAACGCTCCCTGGCGATCCACCCGGACTCCCGGGCCCGGGACCGGGCCACCTACCTGCTCCGGTGGGCCGCGGTCCAGATGGATCTCGGTAACGTCGATCACGGGTGCGAGCTGACCCGCCAGGCCCTGCCGATGCTGGAGGCGACGCGATCCAAGCGCAACGCCCGCCGGGCCGACGAGCTGCGCCGCCGGCTGCGGCGGCACGGCACCGACCCGGCGGTGCGGGAACTCGATCAGCTCCTCGCCCGGACCGCCTGAGCCGGCCGGAACCCGAGCCGGCCGGGAATCAGGGACGCAGCCGCCCGGCGAGACGCTTCGGCACCGTCGTGGCCGGTTCGTCGTCCGGATCGATCGCGGCGGCCAGCGGCGCGCCGTCGGGATCGGCGGCGACGAGGGCGGCATCCGCCGGCACGGACCGCTTGATTACCGCCAGGGCGATGGGGCCGAGTTCCTCGTGGACCTCGGAGCTGCCGACGAACCCGACCTCGCGCCCGCCGACCGTGACGGGAGAACGGGGCGCCGCCACCGTGCCGTCGAGATGCAGCAGTACCAGCCGCCGCGGCGGGCGACCGAGGTTGTGTACCCGGGCGACGGTCTCCTGCCCGCGGTAGCAGCCCTTGTCCAGGTGCACGGCGCTCGCCAGCCACCCCACCTGGTGCGGAATGGTGCGATGGTCGGTCTCCCGGCCGAGCCGGGGCCGTCGGGAGGCGATGCGCATGGCGTCGAAGGCGGACAACCCGGCCAGACCCGCCCCGGCGGCGCGCAGCCGCTCGACGGTGCCGGTCAGGTCGGCCCGGCCGACGAGGAGGTCGACGCCGTGGGGGATCCGCCGGACCAGCGTGCCCGTCCCGGTGCGAGCGACCGGGTAAGGACCGGTGATCGGTGCCCCGACCGGGTCGGGTGCCTGTGGTTCGGGCAGGTCCAGGCCGGGCGCGCCGTCACTCGGCCCGTCCAGCGCCGCGGCCGCGACCTGCGCGGCCCTTGGCCCGAGCACGCTGAGCACCGCCGTCACCGCGCCGATGTCCGTCGGCTCCACTCGGAGCATGAAGCGCATCGACTCCAGGTAGCGCAGCAGGGCGCCGCCGGTGCCGGGCTCGACGTCCACCCAGGTGGACGTGCCGTCGTCGGCGAGGACGAGATGGTGTTCGACGTGGCCGTGCGGGGAGAGCACCAGCGCCTCGGTGCCCCGCAGCGCGCCCAGCGCAGACAGATGCTGAGAGGTGACGCTGTGCAGCCAGGAGAGCCGGTCGGGGCCGGAGATGCGCAGCACGTCCCGATGCGATCTGTCGACGACGGCGGCGCCGTCGCGCACTGCGCGCTGTTCCCGTAGCGGATCGCCATAGTGGGCGGCGACCACGGCGTCTTCGGCAGTGCCGGCCACCGCACCCGGCAGGCCGAGCAACGGGGAGAGCGAGGCGGACGTCGTGAGGGACCCGGCGGTCATGGAACTCAGTCTAGGTCGCCGTGGCGTGCCTCGGCCGGGCCCGCGCACGGTTCGGCTGTGGCCCCCGGCCCGCGCGGGTGGCCTGGCTGTTCCGGCCGGCTGGTGTCAGGAGCGTCCCACAACGCGCGCGGAAAAGCCGTTGCGATGCGCCCCTGGGTCCGCGTAGCGTCACGGGTACACGAGAAGGGAGGTGGTCCAGGCTTTGTGTGCTCATAGGACTCGTGAGGTGGCTGTCCGCTAGCCGGTCTCGTGGTCCTCACCTCTAGCCGGGTGGCCCATGGGCACCGGCACCGGCGAGAACCAGGCAGACCCCCGACCCCCGGGCGCCGTCGCAAGTCCCGACGGCCCGCCTCTGCTTCGCGCGGCGGCGGAGCGCCCGGGGGTCGTTCAGTTCCGGATGAATCCCTGTCGTGCCGCCGGATTCCTGTCGTGCTGCCGCGTGACAACCGGTCTCCGGCACGACCGGCCCCGAGCCGGGGAGCCACAGGCAACAACCGGCAATGCTGGCCGAGCGGGCCGCCGAGCGGGCAGGATCTCGGGTATGCCGACGCTCGTCCTGCTCCGCCACGGTGAGAGCATTTGGAACCGCGAAAACCTGTTCACCGGCTGGGTGGACGTTGATCTTTCCGAGAAGGGTGCCAAGGAGGCCACTCGCGGGGGTGAGCTGTTGCGGGAGTCCGGCGTCCTGCCGGACGTGGTGCACACGTCCCTGCTGACCAGGGCGATCCGCACCGCCTGGCTGGCGCTGGACGCCGCCGGGCGCACCTGGGTTCCGGTTCGCCGCACCTGGCGACTCAACGAGCGGCACTACGGCGGTCTGCAGGGCCTGAACAAGGCGGAGACGCTGGAGAAGTTCGGCGCGGAGCAGTTCCAGCTCTGGCGTCGCTCCTACGACACGCCGCCGCCGGAGATCGGTCCGGAGCAGGTCAGCGGGGTTGACGAGCGCTACGATGACCTCGCCCCCGACGTCATCCCGCGGACCGAGTGCCTCGCCGACGTCGTCGCCCGGATGCTGCCCTACTGGTACGACGCGATCGTGCCGGACCTGCGGACCGGCCGCACCGTCCTGGTGGCGGCGCACGGCAACTCGCTGCGTGCCCTGGTGAAGCATCTCGATCATATCAGCGACACCGAGATCGCCGGGCTCAACATCCCCACTGGCATCCCGCTGCGCTATGAGCTGGACGACCAGCTGGGTGTGGTGAGCTCGGGGTACCTCGACCCCGACGCCGCGGCGCTCGCCGCGGCCGCCGTCGCCGCGCAGGGCACCAGGAAGTAGTCGGAAAAGTAATCGAGAAGATAGTCGAGACTAAAAATAGTCGGGACTATGGGGACGTAATGAAGTAACAAATACGTGATCGAGAGCATCATCGCAGGTCACAGGCCTGTGGAGGGTTC